>CAISOI010000858.1 GCA_903886985.1 uncultured Chthonomonas sp. | reverse complement strand
CTGTAGCTGTTTTTGTATTATCGGCAACACTAGTTGCAACTACATGATAGGTTCCAGCAACAGAGGGCGCGGTGAATAGCCCGCCAGAAGTGATCCACGAATGAGTACCATCTTCTGTGACGGACCAAAGGACAGAGGTATTGGCACTTCCAGTGACTGTCGCCGTGAATGTCTGGGTCGCTCCGTAGATAAGAGTAACAGGTGTTGGAGTTACGGAAACAGTTACAACTGGCGCGGTGACGGTAACGGTTGCGGTATCAGATTTTGTCGGATCGGCAACGCTGGAAGCTCGTACGTGGAAGGTACCCACTGCAGCAGGGGCCGTGTAATGCCCATCGGCAGTTATCGTTCCACCGCCGACTTCCAAAATGGTAAAGGTAACTGCAGTATTCGTGGAGTTGGTTACAGTGGTTGTAAAGGTTTGTGGTGCGTTGGTTAAGAGTGAGATCGAATGGGGCGCAATTGTGACGCCGATCGCTGCGGTTGTGCCACCGCCGCCTCCCCCGCCACATCCGGCTAAACTAAATGTGAACGTTAGTAGAGTTAGCATTGGCAGTAGTTTCTTCAACTTTGGCTCCTTCAGAGCATTCACTTCGTGCTCTAGATGATCGCATCAAACAGACTGTGTAAGATCAAATAAAATGGTAGTTACAATACACAAGGCGTTGCAAGTACGGATTTGGTTTCATTGGGACTAATTTCTATTTGCGTGACTTTATATCCTTTGGCAGAAAGTAGGGCAACTATTCCCTCTTTACCCACCATATGAGCAGCTCCCACCACCACGAAGGACTTCTCATTGCCCTTTAATAATTTTTCAATTGCATCGGCCATTGGATGGTTACGGTCTTCCAGCAATTTTCTGCCCATGTCACCGGGCATCTTCATATTTTTGTCGACCCACTTGGAAAAGGCAACGGGATCGCCATCCATCCACAGTTTCACCATCTGCTGGCCAGCCAATTTGGGGTCGGTGGATTGTTGAATGGTCTCCAGTAAGTAGGTATCCTGCAATTCTTCTGGCACAGAGGAAAGGAGTTTGATCTGCCAGTCCGCCGTCTCCAAGGAGATCACATTCTTCTTGTCTTTTGCCTTGTCGAGAAAATAGCGATCAATTCCCAATTCGGCTTCCATGCCGGCCTGCTGCAAAGGAAGGAGTGCAACGGTGATGCCGACTAACCAGGGCTTCATCTTGTCCAGAGCACTCTCAGGCAGTACATAGGTTTTACAGAACTTCTTCAGTGCTTCGGCGGTGGCAGGCTTAATGTGTTTCCAAAGAGTTTCATTGCCCTTGTAAATACCGGTAGTTTGAACCGTTGACATTATTGCTGCTTGATCAATTTTGTTGAGATCAATCTCGACGACAAGATTTTGGCTCGTGTTATACGCTGTCTCGATCTCCTTCGGCATTGGATACATGCCTTTTGAACCGAGGTGAATTGAGCCGAGAAGTGTCACTTCAGCAGTATCGGATTTGACTCTCCATGCCAATCGCTTTTGCGAGGCAACTGGCTTTTGTGTAGCCGCCTGCGCGAATGATGGAGTGCTGTGTGGAGCGGCGAATAGTCCCAGCCAGAGTAAACCGCTAAATATGCGTAAAGTACGATTAAATTTCATGTGAATGGTGTTCCTTAATTCCTTGGGCAGCTTCTTATAGGAGGATTTAAAAAGTAATTTGGTGGGACGGCAACAATCATATTTGCGCTCAACCCACCAATAGTGCTCAGTTACGTTTCCCTATTTGGATTAGTCACCCCAACGGGAAGAGGGCTTCAATTTCCTGAAGCGATTGGTCGCTCAATTTTACGCCGGAGGCTCCGGCATTGTCATCGACTTGGGATGTTCGGGTTGCACCGATGATAACGCTGGAGATGGATTCCAGTCTCAAAATCCACGCGAGCGCAAGCTGAGGAAGCGACAATCCTTCGCGAGCTGCGATAGGTTTGAGCAGTTGGACTTTTTCAAGAAGGGCATCATCCAATCGGTCGGGACCCAGGAATGCGTTGGCTTTTGGGTCTGTTGCGCGACTGCCTTCGGGAGGTGGTTGCCCGGGAAGATATTTTCCGGTAAGAACACCCTGTGCGAGAGGTGAAAAGACGATTTGACCAATACCTTCGGAATGGCAAAGTGGAGCAACATCCTTCTCGATGCCGCGCGCCAACATATTGTAGTAGGGCTGGCTCGAGATGAACCGATCCAGATTAAGGCCACGTTGGAGGGTGACCGCATCCGCAATCTGTTCCGGAGTCCACTGGCTGAATCCAATGTAGAGCACTTTTCCGGCGGTGATCAGATCGTCTAAAGCACGCAGCGTCTCTTCGAGAGGAGTTTCGGGATCATAGCGATGGCATTGATAGAGATCGATATAATCGACGCCCATACGCTTCAGGCTACGGTTGCACTGCTCCATGATGTGTTTGCGAGATAGTCCTTTGTCATTTGGCCCTTTACCCATAGGGAAGAAGACCTTTGTGGCAAGGACATAATCATCTCGGCGATATTTAGCAAGCGCCTTGCCGACGACTTCCTCTGACTTACCGATGGCATAGACATTGGAAGTATCGAAAAAGTTGATTCCCAGTTCGAAGGCTCTGTCGATACAGGCTTCTGCAACGTTATCTTCGGTGGCGTTGCCATAAGTCAGCCAGGAGCCGAGGCATATTTCCGATACCTTGACCCCTGAACTTCCCAAACGTCTATATTGCATCTCGGCAATCCTTTCGTGTGACTCGCCCCTAATTCATCGGGGCGAGCAAAACTAAATCTTCCAGCCTTTGCGCGGAGTGAATTGAATAAACTCGTCCGCCTCCGGGCAGTTCTTCGCTTTCAGGTGGCGCGCATCCCATTCGAGCTTTTTCCCGACTCGGTATGCCACGTTGCCGAGAGAGACCGCCTCAGCCAGAGGACCGGAATAGTCAAACTTACAGGTGGTTTCATGATTGTTGTTCTTGATCGCCTGGATCCACTCTTCGTGATGCCCAATCGATTTCGGTATGGAAGGAGCAGGAGGCGTGAAATCCTTGAACTTGTCTTCCGGAAGCAACAGGTATCGACCATAATCGGCGAGTAGGAATCCTTTTTCGCCAACGAACAGGGTTCCGTCTCCCCAATTTGGGAGGACGCCATCCGCGAAGTAGTGGGGTCGCTTTCCACCGTTGTACCATGTTAGTTTGACCGCAGGCATCTGGTCTCGTTTTGGATATTCGTACTTCACGATGAGCCATGCCGGGGTGGTTTCGGAATTATTCTCTGGACCTTCGGCTTCGATGGTATCTGGATATTTGAGTTTCAATGCCCATGTCGGGAGGTCCATGTGATGGCATGCCATATCTGATAGGGTGCCTCCGCCGAATGACCACCAACCGCGCCAATTTGCAGGAATATAGGTGGGATGGTAAGGGCGCTCTGGAGCGGGTCCGAGCCATAGATCCCAGTGAATATTTGCCGGAACGGGAGGCATTTCGGTGGGTCTTCCACCCTTGCCTGCCCATACTTTGTCGCACCAGACGTGTACTTCTTTGATTTCGCCAATGGCTCCGCTTTGAACGAGTTCAACCACGCGTCGGTAGTTATCGGTCGCATGAATTTGGGTGCCCATCTGGGTAACTTTTTTGAGTTTGCGTGCGGTGTCGGTGACCAATCTGGTCTCATACACCGTGTGCGCGAGTGGCTTTTCACAATAGAGGTGATGCCCCGCATGCATTGCAGCAAGACTGGCTGCCGCGTGAACATGGTCTGGAGTGCTAACGACCACCGCATCGATATCCTTTTGTTCAAGCATCAATCGGAAATCGTTATAGGTCTTTGCGCCCGGGAATCTCTGTGACGCGGCGCCTAAATAATCATCATTGATATCACAGAGTGCAACGATATTCTCATGAAGAACGCCCGCAACATTGTCCCCGCCACGATTGGCGACGCCGACAATCGCGATGTTCAGCTTCTCGTTGGGGGATTTGTTCTTTTGGGCAAAGACAGAGGACGAACCTGCGACAACTGCTGCGCCTGTTAAGGCAGATGATTGCAGAAATTCACGGCGATTCATGGAACGGGACATTGCGTTCTCCAGATAAGAAATATTGATGGCGACAAGTTGCTGATGGGACTGATTATACCCTTTGGACCTCACGCGGTTACCTGAAAGTGCAACTCAGAACCGAGGTACTAAGTAAGTTCGATTGTTGCGCCGTTTTCTCCTGTCATGAGACATTTTGGAGACGGAAGAGTAGATGGCGACAGCCATCTGCTCATTTCGTCTCTCATTATTTGTAGTTCGCTGGGTTCGGAGTGGACAGGATTCAGTTCGTCCCGGTTGATATCCCATGCTCCGTTGTACAACTGCGAACATGACAGCGTGATTGGGT
>CAISOI010000857.1 GCA_903886985.1 uncultured Chthonomonas sp. | reverse complement strand
CACTGACAGCTACGGGAGACGGCGCAGCATTTATTCCACCTCACATCGTTGACCCGAACAATACGAACATTATTTATGCTGGAACTAATTACCTATATAAGTTTAATGCAACGACAAACTCTTGGTCACGTAGACTTGGTAATACTCCTGGTACCCCACCGGGAACAAAATTATCAACACAAAGCGTAATCGGTAACCTTGCCATAGCTCCCGGAGACAGTACCCGAATATACACATCCTCATATGACGCGGAACTGTGGATGTCAACCGACTCTGGAACATCCTTCACTAAAATCTATGATGCAAAGACCAACAACTCGCTTCCGTTTAGATCTACTATGGCAGTTAGTGTTAGCCCGACAAATCCAAATGATGTAGTAGTCACTATTGCTGGAAGCGGTACAGGGCACATATATCGATGTGCAAACACCCGTGCTCAAAATCTTGTTTGGAAAAATATGAGCGGAACGGGCGTCAGTCAGTTGCCTGATATTACGGCATCGACAGTTGAACGTGATCCATTCGATCCAGACAACACACTGTACGTCGGTACGGACGTAGGAGTTTTCACCTGTAACAACTTTACTACCGGTGCAACGCCGACCTGGACCAACGCTACCAACCCGTTAGGCTTGCCGAACGCCATAGTTAATCATTTGACAGCAGTCTACAGCCCTACCGCTGGTCAAGCCTACCTATACGCTGGAACTTACGGTCGCGGTATTTGGCGGATTCACTTGACAACTCCTCCTGCCACCATCAAAGTGGCTAGTTTGACATTACTTCCAACCACGGTGACTGGCGGACAGACCTCTACTGGAACAGTCAAGTTGACCGCTCCAACTCCAGCGGGTGGACTTGATGTTGCACTTTCTGTTACGTCGGTACCTGCGTCCCCGACGGCTGCGACTGTACCAGTCTCAGTTCACATTCCGGACTTCACAGATAACGCATCTTTCACTGTTAATACCTCTGCTATTCCAGCGGACGCAGTTGCAACAGTGAAGGCGACTTACACCACTTCTTCTGCCTCTGCAAACTTAACGGTCTTAGCGATTAAGCCAATCAGCTTGTCGATATCACCGAACCCAGTAGCGGGCGGAACAACTGCCATCGGTACAGTTACCCTTAACCTACCGGCCATTGGTGCAGGTGCAGACATTACTCTGAAGTCTTCCATTCCGGGAACCGCTTCTGTCCCCGCAACGGTAACCGTCCCAGCAGGTAGCACTTCTGCTAACTTTAACATTCCAACGCTCATTGTTGCTTCATTTACAACTGCGACCATATCGGCATCATACAACGGAATTACTTTGACGAGTAACCTTGGCATTACGCCGGTGAGTGCTCCTAGTAATTTCAGCTTGTCGCCTAACCCGGCAAACGCAAATTCGTTCTCAATTGGAACGATTTCATTGTCGGCTCCGGCCCCAACAGGCGGAAAGTATATCTCCTTGTCCACCAGCAAACCTGCTGTTGCAACGGTACCTGCTACTCTATACTTCCCGGGTGGCACCGTTACTAAGACATTTACGGTAACGACAAAGGATATACCGGCGGATACAAGTGTCACAATTACGGCTAACGATAGCGGTGCAGTTAACAATGCATCCTTACAAGTCAAAGCAACCGTGGTCACAAACGTCATTTTGACACCTTCAACAGTCAAAGGTGGCCAGACAACTCAACTTCTCGTTCAACTGTCTGGTCCCGCAGCACCTGGTGGCTCAATAGTTACTCTGGTGTCTTCGAGCCCGGGATCCTTACCAGTGCCTGTTTCAATTGTTGTTCCAGCAGGCGCATATTCTAAGGTGATTGTGTTGAAGACAAACGGGGTAGTTGGTGCTGTGGATGTTATAGTAACGGCATCACTTCACACATCCAGCGTGTCGGGAGACGTCGTTATCACGAAGTAAAAGACCTAACCATTACGAGAGGGGCGATCACGTTTGTGACCGCCCCTCTTTTGTTTTTGCCCGAATGGGAACATTCAGAGAGCTGGCGTTGACAAATAGTAGGTATCGACATTGAACCATATGTGTCAAACTAATTTTATCTGGCTCTGGAGTGAACAGTATGTCGAATGAGCGGCTCGACGAAGGCGCGCTTCTGAATAATAGATATTCGATCCTTGAAGTAGTCGGGCGTGGCGGTATGGGTACCGTATATCGCGCCAATGACACGCGATTGGAAACCACAGTCGCCGTCAAGGAAATGATCGAGAAGGATGTTCAGCCGGACGAACGTGTTATGGCGGTTCGCCAATTCGAGCGCGAAGCCAAACTCTTGGGTCAACTCAATCACGTCAACCTTCCACGCGTCACAGACTATTTTGTGGAGGACGACCATTGTTATCTAATAATGGAATTCGTGGTAGGAACAACACTCGAATCCCTATTGCGACAATCTAAGACTCCATTGCCGTTATTGGATGTTCTGGCATGGGCGATTGAGTTATCTGATGTACTCACTTACCTCCATTCCCAAGAGCCCCCCATCGTCTTCCGCGACATCAAGCCTGCCAACATTATGTTGCAGAGTGACAGTGTCATTAAACTGATTGATTTTGGAATTGCTCGAAGATTCAATTCTGGTGCTACCAAAGATACACTTCTCTATGGTAGTCCCGGGTATTCTCCCCCTGAGCAATACGGCAGAGCTCAAACGGATCCGAGGTCAGATATCTACGCACTTGGCGCGACACTTCACCATTTAGTGACGGGCAGGGATCCGTCCGCAACTCCTTTTCGTTTTCCTTCCGCCAAACAAATTAACCCGAAGGTGCCAGCAACACTAAATGCGGTAATCGCGAAGTGTATTGAGATGGACGAGGACAAACGTCTGCAAACGGCCTTGGAATTGCGAGATAGTCTTGTCCATATTCGTGCTGCATTGGCTAGCGAAGGCGATAATGACAATGAACCGCTATCAT
>CAISOI010000856.1 GCA_903886985.1 uncultured Chthonomonas sp. | reverse complement strand
GCCTAAGCCGCACCCGATTGCTGCTCCAACCACAGCAACTCCAAGCCCTTCCAGTGCGAAGATCACCATTATTACAGAATCCCGAGCACCCATAGATTTGAGGATACCTATCTCTTTACTTTTTCGGAGAATGCTTACAATGAGCACCGATGCGATACTAAATGCTGATGCAAGAAGCGCAAAGGTGGAAATCATAAGACTGGATGAATTTTGCGCGCGAATACCGTTCATGAACTGCGCCTGTTCCCGCATCCAACTTTCTGTTTTATAGTGGAGGGTATCCGTAATTTGGTCCGCGACATCATTCGCAAGAAATGGATCTGTCAATTTGAGCTGAATGGATGAGACGTTTCTATCGGTGTTTAGAAGTCCCTGACCAGTTCTCAAGGTAACAAAGACCGAACCTAAGTCAGTAATGTTTTGGCCCGTCTGAAAAATTCCGGCGACTGTCATTATTCGGCTCACGCCCTCTTGAGATTGGATACCGATTTTATCTCCAAGTTTGATTCCTGAATCATTCGCGAGTTTGTATCCAATGACTATATCGTCGGGGCCAATGTCCAACCAATGTCCTGAAACCATATTTTCTTTGAGGTTAACCACTGGCTCCACTTCAGATGGGACTGCGCCAGACACCGTAACTCCAAACCTTCGGGCGCCGTGCGTTACAAATGCCTGACCCCGCACAGTGGGCGCGATGGCGACGATAGCAGGAAGGTGGGACAACTGTTCTACCAGCACCGAAGTCTGATCAATATTCTGCCTCTGTAGTGCCTGCTTTTGTCGCGTGGTAGTAGCGAGCCCTCCGCTCTTATTGATGCTTGGATCGGCGTCCGCCAGTAATCGTGGTTCCTTCTCAAGCGCCTTCACCGTTATATGTGGGAGCGACCCGATGAAGTCTTTCAAAAGTCGTACTTGCAACCCCGTGATAAGGCTGGTGATAAAAATTATCACTGTTACAGCTATGGCGACCGCAGCGACGGTCAAAACGGTTTGTGATCGCCCAGAGATGAGATGACGCAATGCGACCCTAACGGCGAAGCGCATGGTCTCTCACTTCCCACCGACGGTTGATATTAGCTTGGTTGCAACGCTTTTGCCACCTTCTACTCCGGCAGAGTCTATCACTACCAAATCGTCAGCCTTTAGCCCACTGACTACTGGAATGGAATCCGTACCAGCCGGTGAAACCTTTACCACCTGTTCTGCAACCACACTGTCTCGAACAACGAAGACGATGGATCGGTTATTTATGGTTTTGACCGCCGTTAGCGGTACGGTGAGGTGCTTCAAGCCTCTCGAGACGATAATATTGGCAGTCATTGTCATGCCTGGTCGCAGCCAGACGGGTTTTTCGAGAGGCCTTAGCACGATTTCAATAGATCCTTTGTCGCTGTCAACCTGTGTGCCAAGGCGGAGAATCACAGATTTGAAACTGGCGTCAGGATATGCATCGCTCGTGATTAACACTTCCTGCCCCGACTTTAATCGGCCAAGATTCACTTCATCAATATCTGCACGGATTTCTAATGTGGTGTTGTGGATCAATTTTAATATTGCCTGTGCAGGTCCGGTGACACTGCCTTCATTTAGCAGAAGCTTCGTAACCACGCCATCGTATGGTGCGCGAACTACTGTGTCGGCAAGGCGTTGATGCGCCAGTTGGCGGTTTTTAATGGATTCGGTAAGGTGGGCTTGAGCAACCTTTATATCTTCAATCCGTGGTGAACTCAGAAGGCTATCAATCTGTGCTGGTCCTGACTGTTGAACGCCTGCGAGTGTTGCTCGTGCTGCCTCAACGTCTGCAGCAGCCTGAGCTATCTGTTCCGCTCTCGTCCCCACTTTTAACTGTTTCAATTTTGCCATTGCGGATTGCGAGGACTTTGAAGTCGCCTCAAATTGATCCTGGGCGGTTTGCACGGCAATAGTTGCAAGGCGTAGAGCTGTCTCGGAGCGATCATTATCTGCTTTCGAGATTGCACCCTGTTCGAACAGTTCGCGTTGCCTCTGAACATCCTTCTTTGAAAGGTCGAGTTGAGCTTGAGCTTGGTCAACAACCGATTTGGATGCTGCTTCGAGGGATTGAGCTTGCCTCAAATTCGCCTCAGCCTGATCAATCTCTTCTTTGGTCGGACCTGCCTTTAACTCGGACAGATGCTGCTCAGATGAGGCTAATTTTGCGCGTGCCACCAATATGGTCTGGCGAGAATCCGCTCGCAGTCGCGTTTCGTCTGACTTTATGGGTTTTCGGGATGCAAGCAGTACTTGCTCTTGCGCGGTGGTTATAGCCGATTCAGCCTGATTCAACTCCATCCGCGCGACTCCGTCTTCGAGGTTTGCGAGCGCTTGACCTTGTACAACGGTTTGCCCTTCCTTCACCAGAATCTTACTAATACGACCACTGGATATCGCCCCAATGTCGCTTTCAATATCCCCACGAACTTTGCCGGAAGCGGCAATGGATTCGGTGATACTCTTTTCAAGAGGATGAGTAACGGAGACCGTTTTCGGTCTGGAG
>CAISOI010000855.1 GCA_903886985.1 uncultured Chthonomonas sp. | reverse complement strand
GTTTGGTTATCGAAATTGAATGTAATCAACAGGATACTTCTGATACGCAGTATCAGGATAAATCTTAGTCTGTTTTCCGGACTTCAAGTTCTTGATTATGAGGCCGTGGTGATAGGCCGATGCAAACTGGGAATACATTAATAACGTTCCGTCATTTGAAACTGCGAATTTAACGGAATCCGAATCTGATACACCAATTTTGCCCGTAGTTTGAGTTTGCGGATTATACCGAAATATTTCAGACTTGCCATCTTCAAGACCTTGGTTCGATCCTCTGAAATAGATTCCAGAACGAGACCATTCTGGCTTCGCACAGTAGAGGTCCATTTGACCCGGCAATTTGCGAGCGGATGATTTGCCAACCTTGGTCACTCCAATTTTAGGTTTCCCCCAACGATTGGTCGTAAATGCGATCGACTTGCCATCCGGCGACCAAGCTGGTTCAGCGTCCATGAATCCGGGTGCAGTAACTCGGGATATTTTCTTAGTGCTTAAATCTATGATGAATATCTGTGAATGCTCGTAAAGGCCCGTCTCTAATGCCTCATCATATTGGTCAAATGCAATAGATTTTCCATCTGGTGACCATGCCAGTGATCCGACCCGTTTGACCCCCGGAAGTAAGAAAGTCTTCTTTGAAGCCAGAGACAACAATAAGACTTCTCGACTTGGAGTGACATAGGCAAATTTTGTCCCGTCCGGTGAAAGACATATGAAACCAGGTTCGTAGTTAGGTATTCCGTCAATTTTGAGTTGAGGTAATAATTTCCTGCGTTCAACATCGTAAACACCTATTTCGTAACCCGCACTGAATAGAACACGAGAATGAGCCGAACTAAGGCGTTTGTCTATTTGCTTAGCGTTTCGGTTGGGAGCTAAGGTAGTGAGGAGCAGAACAAAAGTCATTAATGTCGGTTGCATGTTAACTAAGTGCCTTCTCGATTGACAGTGAGAGTTTACAAGTAGTTGTCTCTTTTCTCACTTACTAAGTATGCAATTATTTGATTACGGAGCTATATGGATTCCTGCCCTACGTTTGAAGTGGAGCGCAAGGAAATCAAACTCAGCAAGACATGAATAGGATGGACCAAAACAGGCAAGATTCTTTGATGGAAGTCGCAACCTTCCTTTGTCGTCCATTTCAAGTGGCCACAAGCGATTAACCCATCCTTCCCCCATAGGACGGTAGGCATACCCCGCAAAAACCATTCCGGGAGTAGTATCATGGCTTGAAACATTGAACAGTAGTCGATTCAGCGGCAAAATTTTCTCTTCGTAACTCATATCCCGAGCAGATTCCGCCTTTTTTGACAGATACAGCACGATGCCATTTCGCGCATCAACCGTTGACATGGATGTTAGCGGCACCATTGCCTTAAGGAAAGAAGCTCTTCTCGCATCATCCTTCTCCATTACTTTCCAAAGTGTTGGCAAATCAGACAATATTCGCTCAACATCGTTGGGCGAAGTGATGACTTTGAAATGCGTGTTCGTTCTCCGATCTGGCGGAACACTGGGGCGAGACAGGAATAATGCCATCACAACGAATGTGATTGCTGAAAGTAATAGTACAGTCTTATGCACGACTTTCATTTGCCAAGATTTCCCAACCGTCAATTCTGAAGCGGGTATCCGTCACTGGTGAGCCACATGCCAATCGGGTAATTGCTTGAATGCTGCCCTGTCGGTCGAGATGGAACTGCTCACTGAGGGACCCACCACCGCCGTAGGTTCCAACCATGCGGCTCAGGTTCTTGCCACGAACTGCAAGGTGTCCTGCCGCTCCACCACTACCCAACACAAACATGAGGTCAGGTAGTCCATCCCATGAGATTGAATTTTCATTCACTCACTTTATGCCAATGGCTAGTCCACGTGAAATTCTTTCTCCACATCGGTCACTTTGAAGGTGATCCCCGGTTGAGAGGCATCCCACTGCAAATTACTAATCTCATTAAAGTCTCTGTGGGTGCTCACTCGAAATCGAGCGACATTTGTCATGACCGCCGTGTCCAATTTCACTACGACAACGCGTATGTCATCGCTAATGTAAGACTTGGAAGACCGCAATACCCTTGATATAACCGTTGACCACCATGAAGGTATCACTTCTGATTTCAGAACGAT
>CAISOI010000854.1 GCA_903886985.1 uncultured Chthonomonas sp. | reverse complement strand
TCCCGGACCCAACCCATTTTGCCGCTCTCGAGTTTAATCTGGAGCCATTTGGCGGAACTGTTGGTGATTAGGATTTGAGCACCGTTATCCAACAGAGTCACTCGCCGGAAACTTTCATTCGGACCCATGCGCATTGCGATTCGGTCACCATGAATGGAAGCGCGCTTTCGAGTAGCTACAGATTTCAGAATAACGCGTTGAGAGGCTGGAATAACCAGTTTGCGTCCGTTGCGCAACACTGCGCCAACAGATATATTGTTTGCATCGGCAATAGATTTTTTGGTAACGTGGAACCTTCGGGCAAGTGAATCAATCGAATCGCCATTTCCTATCACTACAGATCTTTCGGTAGAAGCGGAAGCGTTAACTAGATTAGTGAGCAGGGCCGTGACGCACAGGAGCGCCCAGCGAAGTTTTAGACTTGTCAATGTCAGTCTTTCCTTCCATCTGGCGGTGTGTTGGAACTTTGGACGAGTGTAAAATATGTCACAAGTAGATTGTGAAATGCTGTACAGACTAATGAAGTCTATCCGATAAGACACCTCAGAGTCAACAAGGTAACACGAATCTATGACGCATTGCAAAGGAATCCCGTTGCTCAATTCCTTGACCTCTCACTCTCAAACTGATATAATTCAATATCGGATTAGGCATATATTTTTACTACTCCGTTCTCATCATTGACCCCGGTTATCAAGTCATGCATTTTGTTCAAATTTTTGGAATGATCAAAGGATTTGACTACCGTGTGGTAGTCGACATCCTTGCTGTTGCATGGCTCATTTACCGTGTTTTGTTGTTGGCAAAAGGTACGCGTGCTTGGCAAATTACCATTGGTCTGTGCGTATTTTTTGGACTAGTGCTTGGCTCACGGTGGCTCGGGCTGAATTCACTCAACTGGTTGCTTCGCCAGGCGTTTCCTCTTGGTCCTGTTGCAATTGTCATCCTCTTCCTCCCTGAGTTGCGGCACGCGCTAGAAGAATTTGGACGTCCCGGTTTTTGGGGTCAGAGTTTTGGTCTAGTGGCTAAAGAAGAGATTGGAGAAATGGTTCAAGCGGTTGTGACGGCTGTGTCCACTCTCTCTATCAAGCGTATTGGCGCACTTATCGTGTTTGAACGTGAAACGGGTCTGGAAGACATTATGGCGACCGGCACCGTTGTCGACAGTTATGTCACTTCAGCTATGATTGGAACCATTTTTTACAAAGGCACTCCACTACATGACGGTGCAGCCATTATAAGAGGCGCAAAAATTGCGGCTGCGGGCTGCACATTGCCTTTGACTGCCAGCCCTAAAGTTGATGCCACGGTTCACACACGCCATAAAGCTGCGCTCGGTATGTCTGAAGAGAGTGATGCCATTGTTGTTGTAGTGTCAGAAGAGACGGGCACGATTTCACTGGCTGTTCACGGCAGATTGATTCGCGGCTTGCGTGATGATACTTTGAAAGAGCGTTTGTTCGAGCTATTGCAGATCGGATCACAACCTCATGGAATTGTCGGTACTCCAATTGGTCAAGTTGCAAACCGTGTCGGTACGGCTATGCGTATTACTCGTGATAAAAGCAAATCGAGAGTTCAGTAAATGTTCGTTGGCATGTTAAAAGAAAATTTGGTAATGAAGTTGTTTTCGTTAGCGGCATCGATAACGATGTGGTTCTATGTGGCGTCGGACCGTTATCCCAACATGATGACGAGCCGGACAATTAATGCGGAGATCGTTAAAACCGGAGTAGCCCCTACAGATGTAATAGTGAAGGTTCATACAGACAATTTACCTGTGGAGGTTACTGGACCAAAGTCGGAAGTGGATGCTCTCAACGAAGGAGACGTCAAAGCCGAAATTGATATGAAGTCCATCAAGCCCGGACAGACACAGGTCAAAGTGACCCGGTATAAGATACCGGTTGCTGCACCAAATGTCGAAACGAAAGGCAGAATGTTTGTCGGGTTGGATGTGGCCTTGCGAGTGAATCGGACCTTGCCAATAACTCCACAACTAAACACCGACGCTATTGAAGGCAGAAAATACAGTACGCCGCGTGTGACGCCAGAATGGGCCTCCGTTTCCGGAGCACAAGATGATGTCAAACGCATTGCAAAACTAATTGTTCTGATCGAAACAAGCGGGCAGGGAGTAATTGCAGACCTGCCGTTGAGGGCAGTGGATAAGGACGGACTTGATGTTTCTGGAATAGACATTTCCCCTTCAACTTCGCATGTTGATTTGGCTGTGCCCGAAGTCCCTGCATCTCGAATTTTGCCGATCAATGTTCCGAATAGGGTTCAGTTGAGCCCCTCGTATGTGCTGTCGGAGATCGTCGTCGATCCACCGCAAATTACGGTTGTTGGTAAGCCGGAGATAGTATATCAGTTGACAAATGTATCCACCACCCAGATAGTTCTTGATAATTTGGCGGGCGAACAGACGCGAGAGGTTGCACTTCAGTTGCCTCAAGGGGTCGCTGTTGTGGGTGGAAGAGTTACAGTTCGAGTTACTTTCAAAGCAAAAGAAATTGGGCGTCCTTAAGTGGTTCAATCAGGTTCAAAGGAATTCCGATGCGTAATTCTGTAAAGGATTATGGTATTCGCATTCAGCCGATGAAACTTGGCGACTGCGTTGATGCCGCATTCGATCTGTACCGCAACAATCTCAAATTGTTTCTGACTATTTCGGCTTTCCTTATCGTGCCTTTAAGATTGGG
>CAISOI010000853.1 GCA_903886985.1 uncultured Chthonomonas sp. | reverse complement strand
GACTTTCAGAAACTCGAGCAATAGTTGCAAAAGTCGCGAAGGACCAAGGAATCAACCAGGTCTTTGACTCTGGTTCTATGGTAGTTGCACAGGTTGACCTTACAGAGGCTGCACTTAAAAAGGTATCAACCAAAAAGAAGCCTTAATAAATAGTTAGGTTGGAGAGATTTCAATCCAACCTAACCCTTCAACTAATCGACTTCTGTCCTCGGTTCCCCACAGAATGGGCAGAAGTTGATTTGCACTCCTGCCTTTCCTTTGTCGTAGGGAATTACTTCTACGATTGCTCCTGATGCACTTTCAGCAATTTGGATCCAACCATTCTCAAGTGCATCTCCCAGAGCATCACAACAGACCGCGATATCCAACTCATCCGACAAACTCGTCTCCTAAACTGATCTATTTACAATGCACCACGTAACTGTTCGATTCTTTGTACATATCGCTCCAGAAGGTCTTGCGCCATCTCAGCATTATCGCCTTCGGCATAAACGTGAAAATAAGGCTCCGAAGCATCTGGAAGCACCAACGCCCAACCGTCATCATTGCGAATCTTAATTCCGTCAATGAGTTCGACCACACCTTGGTCAGGGGCCTCACGCGTGATTTCTCGCATGATTCGTCCCTTTTCTTCCCATGGGCATCGAACACTCTCTTGAAGTACAAAAGTCGGCGGTAACTCGTTGGCAATTTCGCCGATGGTCAAGCCTGTTGTTGCCATCATCTCCAATAGTTTGCCGAACGCATACATGGAGTCAAATGCCGGCATAAACTCACCGAAGATGAATCCGCCCGCATCATCGCCAGCAAAGTCTACGTCTGGAGTTCCTCGTACTTCTCCACGGGCAAGTGACATGAGCGACCTGACATCTGTCTTTGTTCGAATAACCGTGCCGCCATGGAGACCAACGAGTTGTTCGATGCGCGCTGGTGCCGTAACAGGAACTGCTATTCTGGCGTTTGATCTTGTTCGGGCGACCATAACGGCGTACAACGTTAGAAGGTCGTCACCTTGGATGATGTTGCCTCGTTCGTCGACAAGGGTGAGTCTCTCACCATCGTTCTCGAACATGACGCCAAGATCAGCGTTCAAAGTGTTGACGATCCGGCAGAGATTCGGAAGATGCGCTTCACGAGCTTCTCGCGTTTTCGGGCTCTTATTCGCATCAACGTAGCTATTAATTGCAATGACATCGCAACCGAGTCGCCCTAACAATGCTGGTAATACTCCGGCTACTCGTCCGTAAGTAAAGTCAGCGACAACCTTTAGCCGACGGTCTTGTACTACTCCCGCCTTAATGTGGTGACCATATTCCTCTTGATACTGCTCAACGCTTCTTGATGCAAATTCAAGACCGCCAATTTCGTCAACGTCGGCTCTGCCGAAGTCCTCTCTGAAATAGATTGTCTCCATCTTTCGTTCTGCAGCCTTCGAAAGATAGATACCATCCGGATCCAGAAATTCCATCAGCAAAAGTCGCGGATTGTGCGGGGCGATACGAACATAAATACCTCCCCCAGCACCGGCGCCACGCAATTGATGACGCACGATCGGCAATGGTGTAGATCGCATGTCGAGGGCTTTACACCCGACCGACATAAGTCCTGAAATTACGGCGCGTTTGATCATGCGAGCTGCAAGCCCCGAGTCTCTCGCCGTAACTACCGTCGCTCCACGCTTCAAATATGAACCGTAACAAGAAGCAAGTTTCGTGGCGAAATCAGGCGTGATCTCGATGTTAGCAATTCCCATAACCCCAAGATTTCGGAAAAGACTCCCGAGCCACTTTTGCCCCCAAATAAGGCTCATTGTCACGGTAGATCCCGCTTCAATTAGCTTATCTGGCCAGAGCTTGATCTGCGTTCTAATGGTACTTTCACGCTCAATTCGGCATCGTTCACCAATAACAGCACCCTCTTGAATGTTACAGTCTCGCTGAATCATAACCCCGGCACAAACGGTACATGCCGTCAATCGGGTATTGGCGCCCACGTAAACATTTTCCCAGAG
>CAISOI010000852.1 GCA_903886985.1 uncultured Chthonomonas sp. | reverse complement strand
TAACTTGACCGCCCAATCTGGGGTCGGAGGAGCAAGATAATCCGACATCGCTGTCGCCAACCATAAACTTCCAAACAGACACATACACGTTCCGGCAATCATTCGCCATATCGGAAGATTGCGCACGTACCAATCCATTTTCAAATCTAATTCCGCTCTCCACGCTATTAATCCACGTAGACGAATTCATTTGCAGACAGCAACAGTTTACAATAGCTATCCCATTTTCCGCCTGATCTCTGCAGATAATCTACCCCAATCTTAACTTCACTTGTCCCGGGGTCGCGTCCGTATAGCAACTGATATGCGGTATGAATCCGCCCACCATCGTTGATACCTGACATTCCCTTTAGCCGCACAGCCAGTTTATCAGCTTGATTTCTGACAAATTCACTGTTCATCATATAAAGTGCTTGAGGCGCAACGGTTGAGTTAATCCGATGATCAACATGTGCCGTGCTGTCCGCAACATCAAATAGAGGGCCGAATCCCGTTCTATCCGAACGAATAGTGATGATATACAGCGATCTTCGCGGAGTAGCAAACTCTCGCACAGGTGGTCCACCAGCGGTCAAATCCAGTTGTCCTGATGCGTTCAATAAACTGTCCCGAATCGCCTCGGACTCTAGTCGCTGCCGATTTTGATGTCCTAATAACCTATTGTCCGCATCGATCTTCCTTGCCAGTGGAGTGACTTTGCTGGTCTGCTGATAGGTATGCGACAGCATTATGAGTTTGTGAATTGCTTTTGTGCTCCATGGCTTCCCACCATTCACACCGTTAATGAGTGAACTCGCCAAATAGTCGAGCAGCGGCTGATTTGTGGGGCGCTCCCCGAGAAAACCAAAGTTGGATGTGGTCCGAACAATTCCATCCCCAAAATGCTTCTGCCAGATTCGATTAACCCAAACTCGCGCCGTTAAAGGATTCTGCGAGCTCCCCACCCACTGTGCAAGCTCCGCACGGCCCGAACCATGCAGTTCTGGCGTCTTTCGCGAATTATTCAGAATTGCCGGAAAGGTGCGCGGCACAAGATCTCCGAGGCGGGCATAACTTCCTCGAATGTGTACGTTTACATCATGAAATCCAGCATATATCGTCTCTGGTATTCCACCGTCGCGAACCGCATTTGCAAATTCAACGGGACCCGGAGCAGTCTTTTGCAGTTCCGCCATTTGCTGATTCAATTGGGCAACTCGCGGCCGATAGCCCTCTGGCAATGCTGCCTCATCTGCAGGATTACTGATCCAGAATGGGCTGCGCGCATCAACGAGATTAAACTCTTTTGCGAACTTTTCAGCTAACACTTTTGAGCCCGCTGACTCTGCTCCGGAAGCAGCCTGTTCCACCTTCCACTGTGCCAGTGCTGCTTTTGAAGAGCCGTCCAATTTCAACAATTCTCCAGAGGCGTCCATGTCCTCGAAACTCCAGATATCTGGATTTCCAAAACTATCGGGATGTGGGTTTCCTGCATGGATGTTCTCTACGAGGTCCCTAGAAATATCCCACGTCTTATCTGCCGAATTTATCGTCCAATCAACGGTTGTTGTATCACAAGTGTGTGACATTTTCGGCAGAACCTGAAGCTCAATTCGATCGCCTTTGGCGACCTGAATCAACTTCAAATTATCGGCCCCCTTGCCTATCGCAAACGGCTGCGCTCCCCCATTATCAAAGGCGCCGGATGCAATCTCAGATGCACCCGCTTTATTTCTGTGCACCAATAGCCATGCAATGCCGTCTCCACCAGCGGGGTCCGCGTCGGTCACCTTGCCCCCTATCGAGACAGTCCCTGAAATCGGTGAATTCCACGCGACCAGTACTCCACTCTGGGGACCGGGGTGGACATTTACTGATCGAGGAGGCAATGTAAATGTTAGGATTGCCTTCGCTTCTGGGGTGGAGTTGACCACAATCGACGGAGTGTCGTTTGGTCCCTTAAATCCATTCACCCCTGCGTTGTTCAGCACGCTGGTAATTGCAGTGGACATCCGGTGAAATGCGCCAAATCCTAGGGCATCCCGCCACTGTTTGATAGCAAATCCATAAAGACCATGCGACTTGGAGTATGTCTCTATTTCCTGAGAGTTTGCACTTCTCAAAACAGAAGATGCCGCCACATATTCCGCAGTTTTTGAAAGTTGCCTCCGAGCGAATTCCTGTCGAGCGTTATCTCGTTCAACGCGTATCTTATCCGTCAAATCTGCCAATTTTGCCGCATATTGCTTACGGTAAGCCTCTTCTTCCGGGGATACCAATGCAACTCGCTGGATATTCTCGCCAGCCCCTTTGGGCGTGAACTTATCTAGAATATGCGTGCTGAAAAAGAAACCAGCCAATCCATAGTAATCTTTCGTCGAGATCGGGTCAAACTTGTGGTTGTGGCACCGCGCACAACCCACGGTCAACCCAAGAAATGTTCTGCTGACCACATCCACCTGATCGTCAACGATATCGGTGTAGATCTTTTCTTTATCCGCGTCCCCGTTGCCCCAGTTTCCTATCGCCAACACACCTGTCGCAATGG
>CAISOI010000851.1 GCA_903886985.1 uncultured Chthonomonas sp. | reverse complement strand
GATATGCAGGCAATCCTTAACGCCGTCTGGAATCACCTTATTCCAGCTCTTGGGGGAACTGGAATAACTAGTAATGACTCTGCAAATCAACGATTAAAAACCCGATTAAGTAGTTTGAGCTGTGCGTTACCGGAGGGCAAGTCGTCGTCAACGACTGTAAAAGATATCAACAAAAAGCAAATCCAGTTCGAGCCAAACTCCATGAATGCTGAATACATTCACTTCAACTTTGAACGAGATACCTGCAAGGTTGTGTTTCGGATTGACAAAACCGATCAACATATTGAGATAGGGATAGGAAAATGGTCCCACGGGCAAACCTCAATGAACACCGTTCCACTCCATTTAGTCAAAACAACAATTCCGAGCGAAAAGTCGACTCGAATTTCTGCTTCTGGAGCCTGGAAAGACGATCGTACATTTGTTATGTATTGGCGGTTCCCCGAAACAGCCCATTACGAAAGTGTCACGCTATCGTGGAGTGGAGAAATTGCTTCATTGGAATTCACCCGCAGTTTGGCAATAATTTCCGGTTCCACAGATCCACGCCCCATTCTTAAGGGTCGCGTTGTTGGCAAAGCATAGTTGGATAAATGAATGACTAAGAAGAACAATTTGGATGTGCATTCTATGGACACCTTTGGAATCATAACGCAGGGTTCACTAGCTGAAGGCATGCAGATGCGGCTTCACCCAGAGCGAGCCGTAGAGGACGTACGCGCGGGTAAATTCGTTGTCATCGAAGGTGATAAATTCAGATTCTTCTCGATGATCACCAATGTTTCTCTCGCAACAAGTAATCCTGACATACTACACAGCCCACCCAGTAAATTGCAGTGGCTCCATCGCGCTGCTTTAGAAGGTCAAAGTTTGTTCTCCACTATTGAACTTCGTCCAATGTTGATGATACCAATCTCAGACGATCCTGGCACTTATGACGAAAAGAGTTTGATGGCTGTAAAGAGCATCCCTCCACACTTTTGCAATGTCTCTGAAGCGTCGCCTCAAGATGTGGACAGGGTATTTGGGAATGAAAGTACGGGCGGATTTTTTCAGATCGGCACTCCTCTCGAAATGGATGACTCCCCTGTTTGTATAAATCTCCAAAAGTTTGTCGAAAGATCGAATGCAATCTTCGGAAAGTCCGGCACCGGCAAAACATTCTTAACCCGGCTTTGCCTTTGTGGAACTATCAAGCAACGCCAAGCTGTTAATCTCGTCTTTGATATGCATAGTGAATATGGTTGGAAAGGCACATCTGAGGGCGACAAACAATCCGTCCGGGGCCTAAAACAGTATTTCCAAGAGAAAGTTGTCGTGTTTTCACTCGATCCGGAGTCCACAAGGAGACGAGGTGCACCAGTAGAAAGCTCGATTCGTATTCCTTATCAAAGGCTCTCCATCGACGATATTGTATTGTTGCAGCGTGAACTCAACCTAAATCCGACGGCTGTCGAAACGGCGTATTTGTTAATCAATCGGTTTGGAGATGGGTGGCTAACAGCACTGCTAAGCATGGACGCGGATGGTGTGAAAGTGTTCGCGGACAGCAGCAACGCACATGCTGGTTCGGTCGCTGCATTAAAG
>CAISOI010000850.1 GCA_903886985.1 uncultured Chthonomonas sp. | reverse complement strand
GGTGCAAATCCGTATGTAAGAGATAAGAATACAGGGCAATCGTTGTTACATAAGGCTGTAGGCGATCTGGAGATCTTAAGAATTGCGCTGGAACAACAGATACCCCCTGATGCGGTCGACAATGCGCAACAGACTCCGCTAATGCTCGCAAAGAACGCGAAAGTGGCATACGAACTACTCATAAACGGTGCCTCATTAGGCGCGACGGACGAAATGGGCAGGACCGCACTTCATCACGCCGTCGAATCTGATTTCTCGTCGGTTGCTTCTGTCCTAATTTGGAAGGGAGCTGACACCAAAGCCAAGGACACCGTGGGCAGAGACGCTTACGCTTATGCTAGGATTTCACGCTCCGCCATCATTCCAGACTTATTAACTAACCCGTTGGCTGCGAAAAAATCTGCGCTCAGGAGACTTTCGTATCCCTCGTACCCAGTCACGAATTATTTTGCTCCAACTGGCCTTAAAGCTACCTTCAACCCAGGATTCAAACCCGCTCCCTTTAAAAAGGATCCAAACGCAGCCATTTATAATGGCTTTAGTCCGGGTAGTCCAAGAAGTGAAAATAAAGAATAGCAAAATATACAATATCGGCAAAGAACTGTCCCAATAGGAAATTCCACCATGGCAACGCCCTTTAAAACACAAGCTCCGTACAATCGGTTGAAAACAAGTCTCCCTAAAGTCGGAATTCGACCTGCAATCGATGGCCGGCTCGGAGGAGTCCGTGAATCCCTTGAGAACCAAACCATGGAGATGGCGAAGCGAACAGCGAATCTGATCACATCCACCCTTAAGCATTCATGTGGACTCCCAGTAGAGGTTGTTATCGCAGACTCCTGCATTGGCGGTGTCGCAGAATCGGCACTATGTGCAGAAAAATTCAAGCGGGAAGGCGTTGGTGTCTCGCTTACGGTAACACCATGTTGGTGTTATGGCTCCGAAACCATGGATATGGACCCACTGATTCCAAAAGCAGTGTGGGGATTCAATGGCACAGAAAGACCTGGAGCGGTCTATCTCGCGGCCGTCCTCGCGGGGCACGCTCAAAAAGGACTTCCCGCATTTGGTATTTACGGTCACGAGGTTCAAGATTCAACCGATACCCAAATTCCTGATGACGTGCAAGACAAAATCTTGCAGTTTGTCCGCTCTGCAGTTGCAGTAGCAACAATGCGCGGAACCTCCTATCTTTCTATGGGTGGAGTTTCCATGGGAATCGCCGGGAGCATTGTTGATCAGCCCCTCTTCGAGAATTATCTTGGAATGCGGGTAGAAACAATCGATATGACCGAGTTTATTCGACGCATGGATCGAGGGATATTCGATAAAACTGAATACGAAGTCGCTTTAAACTGGGTAAAGGCAAATTGCCCGGAAGGCAAAGATTGGAATGCACCGGAAAGGCAGCGCACCCGAGATCAAAAAGATATTGACTGGGAAACATGCGTCAAAATGGCGCTCATCGGCAAAGACTTAATGGTGGGCAATCCTAAACTCGCTGAAATGGGATATGGAGAAGAAGCCCATGGACATAATGCTATCGCGAGCGGATTTCAAGGTCAGCGACAATGGACTGACCACATGCCCAACGGCGACTTTCTGGAAGCAATCCTTACCACATCCTTTGATTGGACCGGCATTCGACAACCCTATATTTGTGCCACTGAAAACGACGCATTGAACGGCATTGGGATGTTGTTTGGCAATCTCCTCACTGGAACTGCTCCACTGTTCTCAGACGTTCGAACCTACTGGAGCCCGCAAGCAGTTTACAAAGCAACCGGTCACACGCTGGAAGGTGCAGGCGAACAGGGAATTCTCCATCTCATTAATTCGGGTCCCTCTGCCCTCGATTGGACCGGGGAACAGTCGCACTCGGGGGAGCCTACACTAAAGCCGTGGTGGGAAATTACATCCGAAGATGCAACCGGTTGCTTGGAAGCAACAAAGTGGTGTACATCGGATCTGGGATACTTCCCGGGAGGCGGTTGGTCCACGGACTTCACAACACGGGGCGGTATGCCAGTAACAATGATGCGCATCAACCTCGTTCAGGGGCTTGGACCGGTTATCCAGATTGCAGAAGGTTGGACGGTCTCGTTACCTGAAAAAGTACACAAAATACTCGATGAACGAACCAACCCAACTTGGCCGACAACTTGGTTCGCTCCACGTTTGAATGGAATCGGTCCATTCAAGTCAGTTTATGAAGTTATGAATAACTGGGGCGCAAATCATGGGGCCATCAGCTACGGTCATATTGGTGGCGACTTAATTACACTCGCTTCTATGTTGCGGATCCCAGTAGATATGCACAATGTTCCTGATGAGAGAATCTTCCGCCCGAGCGTATGGTCACGATTTGGCTCCTTGGAACCTCAAAGTGCTGATTATCGTGCATGCGCCAACTTTGGTCCCTTGTATCGTTAAGATCGAGGGACCACTTTGACGATTATTTCACGAGGCTGACCATATACTCGGTAAGGGCCTTTAGCTCATCCGGCTTCACATAGTCATATGCCGGCATTGTGGAACCAGGAGTTTTGGATACCGGCTTCCTCAGATGCTCCAATTGCCATTCGCGTTCGGGATGTTCTAGACCCGTTTTGCTGAGGTCCGGGCCGCCTTTTCCACCTGTGCCATGAATTACATGACACCCCCCACAACCGGTACTTTCGTATACCTTTTTACCTGTTGCAACCAATTGAGCGTTTACGTCGGGCAGCTTCTCGCCCTTCAAAAGTGCAATTCTGTCCGCCTGCTTTGTGGCTTCAGGTCTCTCTTTGACATAGACCCACCCATACAGCCCTCCAAGCAGAGCGAGAGTACCAATACCGCATATCGCAGCTGCAGGCCGTTTTGCAAGGCGTGTCGCCTTGTTCCGATCGATGAATGGAATGAAAAATAACAATGTTATGAGTGCACCTGGACCTATAAAGGTTGCAATGGGCTCAAACACTGCCTGATTAAAAGGTGGAATTAACGTTAAACCGTGCAGTGGAAGAACGTACCACTCAGCAAGAGCATTGTAACCCTGCATATTCTGCGCGGTTGCCTGCAGTTCAAGTGGAGCATGCTTCATAAACGCCAGCACAATAACCGCCGAGAATACTAAAACAGTGACCAACATCTCCTTTGCCATGTGAAACGGATAGTAATCTTCTCGAACGTCGGAGATCGCCCCATCCAATGGCTCTGGAGTGATTTCTTCCTCCGCTCTCTTTGAGCTCATTCTGTTTCGATAAAGTGGAAACGCAACCAAGATAAGGGAGATCAGCGGCAACAATGCTACATGAAACCCATACCATCTGGAAAGCGTGACCGCACCTGTATGAGCCCCGCCTAACAAGAACTTTTTGATGAGTGGTCCGACAACCCATAGATTCCCTGCAAAGCCAGCCTCAACATCTGCCGTGGAAACCGCGTTAGTATCCCAAGGGAGTAGATGCCCCGTAAGTTGAAAGAACAATACAAAATTAAAAAACAGTATCGACAGTATCCATACGGCGTCGCGCCGTTTGCGATAGTCCGCAGTAAAGAAAAGTCTAATGACTGTCAACAGCGAAAGTACAATCAGTGCCGCTGAGCTCCAATGATGCAATCCACGAATGAACTGTCCAACCCAATTCGATTCAATTGCAAGAATATCGCTATAAGCTGTGGCGGGCGTTGGCGAGTAGTAAATGGCTAATACTGGGCCAGTGATACATTCGACCAAAACCAGAACCAAACATGCCATTCCCGTGGTCTTGAGCCAAGCACCATGTTTCTCTACCTTGCCGGCCAGTAGTGCTTTGAAGGTTTGCCCGAAACCAAATCTATCTTCCAGCCAATCAAATATCGCCTTTAATGGTTTCACGCTTCGGTCTCCTCTACAAAGAGTTGACCATCCACAATCTGCAAATTCAACATGTCAAGTGGGCGCGGAGGAGGTCCGGCGATATTCTTTCCATTTGCGTCGAATTTGCCCTGATGGCACGGGCAATAAAACTGGTTCTCTTCTTGTCGCCAGTCCACAGCACAGCCAGCATGAGTACAGGTGGCTGAGAACCCTACATGCTTACCTTCGGGGGTCTTCTTAATGAATATGCCGGGCGCTGTATCTTCCAGCCCTTCGTAGCGTGCTACCACATAATTTGATGCATTGGCATCATCAGGGCTCTTAAAAATGACTTTTAGGCGCTTCTTCTCCGACCGAGCAATAATCGGTCGCAACAAAAATCCAACTGCGGGCAAAGTTGTTACGAAGGCAATGAACGCAGCCGAGCCTTTAATCGAACCTTCCAGAAATCTACGCCTGTCTGATGAGTCACTCAATCCTAATCTCCACCCGCTCTATTTGTACATTCACTCCATGTCAAGGAGGAATTACGAACTCGTTTATCCATTATGTCATATATGACCCAACGCAATTTAGCCAAACGTATTCGGTTAGACACCGTATTTCCATGGGTTGATACGGAAATATTAAAGGGGTTGCATATGGACTCATACCATTTCTCCGATCACATATCGCATACAACAAAGCAACTCGCTGAAGCAGGTATTGTTCTGACGAACGAGGAGATTGCGAATATCGAAGTCGCCGACTTTGGCCTCCACAATTTTGAAACTGGGCTAACGCTATTGACTTACATTAATACGGACAGATATTGCGCGAAGGAGTTAATACTTCTCCCCGGACAAACCTGTCCCGAGCATCTCCATCCACCTGTCGGTAACGATCCGGGAAAGATGGAGACGTTTCGATGTCGATCGGGGAAAGTCTACTTGTATGTAGAAGGGGAACCGACCCTTCCTGCGAAGTGCAGACCACCGCTTGGTACAGAGATGTATTACACCGTCTGGCATGAAATCTGCCTGTCTCCGGGAGAACAATACACTATCCCGCCCAACACGCTGCACTGGTTTCAAGCCGGAACCGAAGGTGCCATTGTCTCAGAGTTTTCCAGCCGGAGTCGAGATGAATTAGACATCTTTACTGACCCGAACATCCGGCGCATCCCTTAGTTGACATGATTGAGGTAATCAATTGACGTGTGTCCCATGCCAGAAACGAAAGTGCCGTTAAACGATTCACTTAAAAGGAGAAATAGATGATAGTTACCACAACGAATGATGTTGCCGGACATGCCATTACACAATATCTTGGCATTGTAAGAGGGATAGTTGTCCGCTCACCTAATATCGCTCAGGGGTTTATGGGAGGCTTGCAAACAATCGTGGGCGGAAACATTACACAGTACGTAACGGTTTGCGAATCTGCGCGCCAAGATGCTTTCAATATCATGGTGCAACATGCCATGCAGATTGGCGCCGATGCAATTATTGCAATGCGTTATGATGCGACCGAGTTTAATCAAAATGTAACAGAAGTCTTGGCATACGGAACGGCTGTCAAACTAGGCTAATCTCAAATGAGAAATGAGCGCATTTGCATGCGCTCATTTTCTAAGGCTTGTTGTAGCTCTTTGCCGAGGAAGGGATGAAGATCTTCCTACCGTTTGATATCGGTTGATCCTTTTCGTCGTGAGCGATCTCCACGACCTCGGACGCCCCCGCGGTTTCCAGCTCTTTACGAGTCAAATTGAGATCTTTCAGAATGGGCAGATAGACCTTGGTCAAATATTGTCGGGGACCGTAGATACCTGCTTTTCGAATTTTCTCGGCCTTCTCATCCCAACCCGGAATCAAGGTTTGGGCAGGCATGGAGAATTGTTCAAAAACGAACCTTAAGTCTTTAAGTGTCTCCTCAGGTTCATACTCCATGAAGACTTTGACACCTTTACGAAAGAAGTTATAGTGCGTCTTTTCATCCGCAGAAATGAGATGAAGTGCGCGACTAAGTGCAGGATCGCCTCCGCGTTCGTCGCTCTCTATGTAAGCTTTAAGATTCCAGTAGTTCAGCCATGTCGCCAACTCTTGAATCATGGTATAGATCATCATCTGTCGCGGGTGATCAAACGGCAACTCCCACTCCGCATTATCTAATAGAGAATTCTCATAAGCCCGCATTCCGGATTCGGTCCGCTTACCACTCACTACCAGCCACTCGGCAAGTGTCAGAGAATGCTTGCTCTCTTCGTAACCCCAGTTCGCCTGAAACCATGCTCGTCCGCGACTCTTGCGAATCATCTGGAGTATCTTTGCAGTGTAATCCGGAAGAAACATTTCGACGGCACTAAATGCCTCAACTACATCAGCGACAAGATCATCCGTATCGGGGTTGACACTTTCCCACGGAATGTCTTTCCAAAGATTCCACCGTCGCCGATCTTCGGCAAGTTTGAAATATTCTAGATATTGTTCGAAAAAACGGTCCTCAATTGCAGCTTTCAATACGACCCCTCAAAGCCGATCCGTTTCGACTTGAAGTCGAATGGACCTTAGAATTTGTGCAACGCGCTCACAGTCCTCCCCAGAACCTGTATAGGCGATTGCCCGCCCCATAAAG
>CAISOI010000849.1 GCA_903886985.1 uncultured Chthonomonas sp. | reverse complement strand
TGTAAAATTGGAGCCATATTCGGCTGGAGTCGTCTTACCGCATGAGCTGACGAGAAACAAAGCAAAAGAAGATCGACTCAAACTCATGCGCGCTACCCATTCCAATCCAGAGCCCATATACGGGTTATTTGAAGACCCTCACAAATCTCTGACGCGGGAATTTGCAGACGTAGAGCGACATGACACTCCAATTCTCGAAGCAGAAATGGACGGTGATATGCATCGGCTGTATCGCTTGGATGGCGATGATGTCATCGATGCTATTGAGACCTTTTTCTTGAATCGTCAGATCTGGATCGCGGACGGTCACCACAGATATGAGACGGGAATCACATATCGAGACGAATTTCGGGCAGCTAACCCCGGACGCAAAGGGCAACAGTCTGAAGACTATCTGCTGATGGTATTGACCTCGTTTAGTGATCCTGGAATCGTCGTATTGCCCACCCACCGGTTGGTAAAGAACATTACGGAAGATACCATTACCAATCTCATTTCAAAATTGGGTGCCTACTTTACAATAAAGGAAACTTCGCAGTCAGACTTGTTGAGCGCAATTAAGGGTGATCCATCAAAAGGTGAGCACAACTTTGGTTTGGTGACACGAGATGGAGTTTGGTGCCTGAAACTGAAGGATCCCTCCGTGATGGAGTCGGCTGGCAGCAGTCATTGCGCAGCATGGAAAAAATTGGACGTGAGCGTCCTTCAGACACTCATATTGGACAAAACTCTCGGTATCCCATCGAGTGAGTTGGCAACAACGGCGGATATCGGATATACACGGGAGTTCAACGAGGCGTTTAGCAGGGTTGAATCAGGAGAATGGCAAGTTTCGTTCATTCTAAACGATCCGTCGGCCGTTGAAGTGCGCGATGTTGCTTCGGCAGGGGACAAAATGCCACCAAAATCTACATTCTTCTATCCAAAACTTTGGAGTGGACTATTTCTGCGAAAACTGTGATCGTGGCGCCCCTGCACCCAAATCAACATCTGACTTAGCAGGGGTGTTACCTAATTCACAGATATGATTTGAAAGAAGTCTGGAATTCAACGGTTCAAACTGTTATAATTTATATCAAGGGCGAGCAGTGAAAAAATCATGATTTCCTGAAAAGTTCGGCCCGTGGGATCGGTAAATGAATATTAAGTTGCTTGGTACCGGTTCTGCGGAAGGCTGGCCGGGACTCTTTTGCACGTGCCGAGTTTGTCAAGAATCTAAAATTCTGCGCGGAAAAAATATTCGATCTCGTGCTTCTGCGATTATTGATGGCACTTTAAAGATAGACCTCCCACCCGATACCTACTACCACGTAGTCACGCAACAGTTAGACATGTCAGCGGTCGAACTGCTGGCATTTACTCATGCACATGACGACCACCTTGCGCCCGCAGAGTTTCAATATGCATCATCGTATTTTGTTCCGGAGGAGTCTACAACCCCGTTGCGTGTTGTTGGATGTTCCACTGTTATTCAGAAGATCAGAAACGGGGTGGACATTGAGGATTTGCCATTCTGTCTGGAACAGATGGATGCATGGAAGAACTACCATTATGGCAAGTGGCAAATAACCCCGATCATGGCAAACCATGATCCGACGCAGGTTTGCTTCAACCTAATAATTTCTGATGGTGTTAAAACTCTACTCTATGCCACTGACACCGGCTGGTACCATGGTGAAACGTGGGAGTTTCTTTCCAATTTTCGGTTGGATGGCGCGGTAATAGAGATCAGCAGGGGGCCAAAAGAAGAAGGGTACTCTGGACATATGAGCATTCCGGAGGTTATACGAATGCGGGAAAAATTGATTGGGTACGGCGCGTTATCACAATCCAGCCCCGTTGTAACGACTCACCATTCTCACCTCGGAGGGTTGCTACATGACGAGATGGAAGAGATTCTCAACCCACACAATATTCAGGTGGGCTATGACGGAATGGTATTTGACCTCTAATTTACAGCATGTTCATTCCGTAGGTTATCGTTAACCCAGTAATCTAACAATTGCTTCAGCCGCTCTAAGTGCACCTTTGCCGTCGACTAATGCTCTGGCGGCTGTTTTAATGGAGCTGCTGGTTTCTGGTCGGAGAATCTTAGTTGTTAACGTTGTGACATCTTCCTCAGTCAATTCCTCAAGGCATAGTCCCGCGCCAATTGTTTCAATCTTT
>CAISOI010000848.1 GCA_903886985.1 uncultured Chthonomonas sp. | reverse complement strand
CCGTCAGACTGCGTCTGCCACCCCTCCATTGAGGGGAATTAATTCGAGCCTCGCAACGGCAAATGTCATCGCAGGGCGTTTGTCGCGCTGCCGTAACTCGGTCGTAATCGTTCTCTACAAGCAGATATTTCGACTACGCCAGCGATGTTATCCAAATTGGAACCTTCTCAGGCTCCGCTCAATATGACGGATTGGTCTGTTGTGCGATTGTGAGACAGTTTTATGCAGAATGCCCCTTGGAATGTGTCCGTCCAACTGCGAAAGGTACAAAGTCGCCCTGCGGCGACTCAAATGCATAGGTGCATTTGAGAGGGCGCGTAGGGTTGAGCCTACTGCATGTTGGACAGGGTCTGTTTTGCCCTTTCCCGCATGGCGGTTTCCATGTGCTTGTAGAGCAGAGAGTTCTGGTGAGTCATTTGAGTGATGAACTGCTTTCGGGCAGTTGCGCTCAGGGTCTTGACCGATTCGAAGACCGCCTCGATAAAGTGATTCACTGCCTCGGCACGGGTGGAGGCGGCGAGTGTCCGCTCCGCCAGTGCTATATGCTGGCGAATCTCTATCGTGATCTGGAGTCGCTCGGTGATACTGCAGGCTTCGCGCTCCATTCGGTTCATTAGACCGTTTAGTCTACTGAAACTCTCCTCAAGACGGTCTGTTACATCGAACAGGCTCGCGGGTGGCATTGGGGCTGTTGGCTTGATACTCATATGTTTGTGCTCCGATTCTAGATATAGTAGGTGTCGAAAAAAAGACTCCTCCATATATAAAGCCGTCGGCAGAAGGGGTTCTACAACCAAGATTGGGAAAATTGTTGAAAATAGTTTTTGGAAGTGCTGTTCTTAAGCGTGACTACTCCGTCAGACTGCGGCTGCACCTCCGACCAACACCAGACTCTATCGGCATGATTGTATTAGAGGAGGGTTATTGGGGCAAATCAAGGCTTGTTGTACAATAGGGTCCGCTGGAGGGGCCTACAATGAATGCGCAGTGCTGAGAAGTTCGAAAGTTCTTCTCGTGATCGAGTATGGTGTCCCTTTGGCATTAAATATTGCCAGAGTGACTAAATGCGCGGCTGTCAGAAGCGCGAAGTAATAGTTCGTGGTTGACGAAAGTTAAATAGCGAGTAGCTAGTGAATTATGTTCTCTGAGTATACGCCCTCATTACATCCTGTAACTCGGTGATCAATTGGCGGTCGCCGTTTGGAAGGAAGCGCGCAATTTCCATGAACGGATAACCTGCAGGGTTATTCAACAACAAGCCGACAGTAAAGAATAGTAGTTCCCATTTGGCAGATTCCCCGTTTACCCAGCGAGAAATCATACGTAATTCTGGAAAGTTCCGGGTGGGGGCATGACAGAGAAAATATCGAACAGACGTGACAGGCACAAGCTTTTCTACTTCCTCGGGAGACATTGTTTCCTTCAAAAACTGTCTGACCGATTCAGTTCCGTGCTCATCTGTTGACCATTTCAGCAAAATGTCTCTAAATTCAAGGGTGTGCAACTCATATGGCAATTCGCCCTTAATAACTTGGTTGTAGGAGTTTGGGCTCGCTGCAAGCGTGGCAAATAGGTCCTTTGAGATTGAGGGTGATCCAGCACAACAGAAACCGCAAACAAGGTAAAGAAGACCCCATTCTCCAATTTGCGATTGGTCCGCATTCGGAAACATCTTGGGCATTAGATTTCGCACAGGTGCAAGTTCATTTATACCGATGCCAAAGATTTGCAGGTCAGTTTCAGAGTAAATGTCCATAATTCTTCTTAGTCCTTTACCTGCTGTCGATGAAAGTATAGTTGCCAGT
>CAISOI010000847.1 GCA_903886985.1 uncultured Chthonomonas sp. | reverse complement strand
TCTCACGAACTTTCAGACCAAGCATTCGATCTTCCATGATGTCTACACGCCCAACACCGTTATCGCCTGCAATTTGGTGTACTTTCTCTACTAGCGCAAGGGGTTCATAGGCAACTCCATCGAGAGAGACTGGTTCGCCATTTTCAAAACCAATGGTCAATGTCGTAGGTTCAGACTTTGCATCGTCGATGCCACGAGTCCAGACAAATATCTCTTCCGGTGGGGCATAGTTTGGCTCTTCGAGGTGCCCACCTTCAATGGATCGTCCCCATAGGTTTTCGTCAATCGACCAAATCTTGGTTTTCGTCTGAGGAATTTCGATTCCGTGATCCGCACAATATTCAATCTCTTCCGTGCGTGTCCATGGTTCTCTGGAGCCGTCTGGTAGGAGTCGACCTTCTCGCATAGGAGCGATCACCTGAAGATCGGGCGTGAGGGTTCGCATCACATACTCGAGTCGGAATTGATCGTTGCCTTTGCCGGTACAGCCGTGGGCGTATGCTACTGCTCCAACCTTCTTTGCGATTTCGACTGCCTTCAGGCCAATAAGCGGTCGAGCAATGGAGGTGGAGATGGGGTATCCCTGATAATCCCCATTGGCCTTTACTGCTGGCCAGCAATAGTCCTCAACGAACTCTTGCCGAGCATCAATAGTATAGTGTTCCGTACCAAATTTTGCCGCACGCTCTTCAGCTTGCCTGATATCTTCGCGTGGTTGACCCACGTCAACCGTGACCGTCACAATATGGTCAAAACCATATTCTTCTCGCATGAGTGGAATACAAACAGAGGTATCAAGCCCTCCGGAATAGACAAGTACAACAGTCGACATAGTAACCCTTTCTGGTGCTTCGAATTGTTTAACAGATTTTATTGTTCGGCGACTTACGCTAGTTCAACCTAAGCCGCAAGATATTAAGGTCCAATAGTTAAGGCAAGTACCGCTTGTTGTGCGTATAATCGGGCTTCCGCTTGATCAAATACAATGCTCTGTGGTCCGTCGAGAACCCCATCTGTTACTTCATCTCCGCGATGCGCTGGCAAACAGTGCATGAATAGCGATTCTGGAGATGTGAGCTTCATTAAATCTTCATTTACTTGAAATGCTCGGAAAGCATGGACACGAGCGATCATTTCTTTCTCTTGTCCCATGCTTGTCCACACATCGGTATAGACAATGTCTGCATCGGCTGCAGCAACTTTAGGATCATTTGTCAGGACTATTGCGTCTTCTCTTCCAGCAATTTCGCGAGCTTTGGCGATAACTTCTGGGTCTGGTTCATATCCAACAGGGAATGCGGCTGAAACCGTCATCCCGACAGCGGCTCCGCCCAGCATAAGCGAGTGCAAAACATTGTTTCCATCTCCGACCCACGCTAATTTGAGCCCTTCCAGTTTACCCTTCTTGCAGAGAATGGCATAAAAGTCTGCAAGTATTTGGCATGGATGTTCCAGATCACTGAGAGCATTAATAACTGGTATTGAGCAATTGTCCCTCAATTCCACGAGCACTTTGTGTTCGAATACTCGTGCCATAACCGCGTCAACCCATCGTTCCAAGTTTCTGGCTACGTCCGGAACGGATTCGCGAGATCCTAATCCAATCTCGGCAGGACCGAGTATTGTCGTAGTTCCACCAAGCAACTGCATTCCTAGGTCGAAGGTGACTCGCGTTCTCAGACTAGGTTTCTCAAATATCATCGCAAGCGACCTTGGATAGTTCCAGCTGAATCCGCTTTCTCTGGTCTTCTTTGAATGATCCATCAGAGCTGCAACTTGCATGATTCCCATGATCTGTTCTTTTGTAAGATCGGTCATCGAGAGAAGACTAGTACCTCTAAGTTTCAGCGAATCCGTAAGAATTAGATCTAGTGCTTCCGTTGCGTTGAACTCAAATTTCGCTTCAGATTCTGATGCAATATTGTCTTCGTCGTGATTTTGTAATTTCACTATTTCCTCTTTTAATCGGTCCGCATTAACGTCCATGACTTTCAAAATGTGTGAAGCTAGGCTCTTTCCCTCTTCCAATATTGCAAGGAGGAGATACTCCGACTTGACGAACTCACTCTTATATTCTTGCCGTATTTCTTCAGCACGACGGACACAATACTGGCTGTCTAGTCCTAACTCGACATTTGCGCCTTCTACATTCGCACTGTGGGGAGTATGCAGTTCGATTTGACGGATAATCGTCTCCGCATGGGCCCCAAGAGCATCAAGAGCCTTCACGGCGCCTGACGACTTTACGCTCGCCAATCC
>CAISOI010000846.1 GCA_903886985.1 uncultured Chthonomonas sp. | reverse complement strand
GCCTCTTCACTCTTCTCGTGCATGACATACGCAGAAGTACCTCGGGTGCGAATGGAGCTGACCTCTGAATTTAGAGAAGCAACTTTCGACGAAAGCGTACGGAACTGTTGATCCTGCCCATTCAGCCACCATCCAAAGAGTTCGTCCTTCTCAGGTGCGGTGAGTTTTGCCGTTCCTTTTGTTACGAGCCAGCTTGCACGCGTGCCCGTCGCAATATCCGCAACTTCCGTCGAAGGCAGCTCTCTCGAATAAACTCGCACATCCTGAATTGAGGTGCCTTCCATCGCGGAAGTTGTATGTCGCTGACCAATTTTGAATGGCACATTTGTCTTAATCGTGCTCTTCAGTGCGTTCGCCTGAACATCCGTCTCTTTCAGAACTCCGTCAATATAGAGCTTCAGCGAATCAGGATTTGCCTTGCCACCATACGTAACGCAGACATGGTGCCATTGATTCGCAGACATCGCATCTCGGCTATTAACCTTTAGCGCATCTTCGGGCCATTTATTTATTATATGGCTCGCGAGCTTATTGCCTTCAATCCACACATCCCAACCGCGATAATCGTGTTGGTCATCCATGCGCGCCATGATGGAGCCGCCATTATTGTTATTGGCAATCTTGATCCATGCCGATGCGCTGAATGACTGATCCTTCTCAAAATTCCCAACGTTCGGAACCTCAAGCGAGCTTCCCATCTTCTTTTGGAAACTCTTTTCGGATACCTGCCCAGCCACCCAAGTGGGATCAGCCGATGCTGTCAAGGTTGTCGGAACACCGCCAACAACTGCATTGATGGCCCGGCCCTTACCTTCGTTCAATGGCGCATGAAATGTCAGCCCACTGCTCGGTACATTTGTATTCACCGATGCAAGCTGAACCTTCCCAAGCCACGTATCAAAATCTGCCTTAGCTGCAACCTTTCGTGCGTCCGAATCTTTTTTGTAGGTTGCAAGTTCTGCTTGAGCGGCATCAAATCTTGCCCGCTCCATCTCCTGCGGAACGAATAGAACAGGTGGAGTGTCCTTGATATTGCCGTCCATCGCGTTCTGTTGATTGTTGTTGAAGAACGCCGACATGGAATAGAAATCCTTCTGTGTAAAAGGATCAAATTTATGATCGTGACAAACCGCACAACCTAATGTACTCCCCAACCAAACCTGAGCCGTAGTCTCGGTTCTATCCCGCGCATACAGCACCTTATATTCTTCATCTATCGCCCCGCCCTCATTGGACGTAATATTACAACGATTAAACCCGGTGGCGACAACCTGATCTAACGTGGCATTTGGCAATAAATCACCTGCAATTTGCTCGACAGTGAACTGATCAAATGGCATATTCTTATTAAATGCCTTAATTACCCAATCACGGTATGCCCATATTTCGCGATAATTATCAAAATGGATGCCATGGGTATCTGCATAGCGTGCAGCATCCAGCCAATATCTACCACGATGTTCGCCCCATTGCGGAGTCGACATTAATTTATCGACATATTTTTCGTAATAATTCGGAGATTTGTCATTCACAAAGGCCTCAACATCCGCAGGCACGGGAGGCAGCCCGGTCAAATCGAGGCTCAATCGACGTGCAATTGTCCGACGATCCGCTTCCGGCGCAGGAGTCAATCCCGCCTTTTCTATATCCGCAAGAATAAATCTATCAATCGGATTGCGCGCCCATTTCGTGTTTTTGACGACAGGGAGAGCCGCTTTTGCCGGCGGAATGTACGCCCAGTGCTTTTCGTAAACAGCACCTTCAGTAATCCACCGTCGCAGGATAGCAATTTGAGCAGGTTTGAGGGCTTCATGCCCCTTAGGCGGCATCATTGCGCCTTTGCCGGTTACCCGGCGGATGACTTCACTTGATTCGGGTTTGCCTGCGACAATAGCCAACTTCCCATTGCGGTTCGCCAGGGAGTCAACGGCTCGATCCAGACGTAAACCAGCCTTGCGCGCAGCAGAGTCGGGACCATGGCAGGCAAAACAGTTATCCGCCAGGATGGGGCGAACATCCCTGTTATACTGCAGTTTCTGCGGGGCGGTGCT
>CAISOI010000845.1 GCA_903886985.1 uncultured Chthonomonas sp. | reverse complement strand
GTGATTAAACACATTCATGACCCGCGTCACGAGCATTTTTCGCAGCTTTTCTTCTGGAGTGCCTGCCCCGTGGCTGATCTCCATAAGTTCGTGTTGGAGGGACTCATTAAATCGCCCAATCCAACAGAGAGCTATTTCTTCTTTGGAATGGAAATGAAGATATAGCGTCGCGCGACTTATGTGAATATCGCATGCGATGTCTTCCACGGTCGTCTTTTTGTACCCATACCGGGCAAAAAGTCGATCTGCAGAATCCATTACCGCTTCACGCGTATCCACTTTGTGTGAGACTTCCGTCAAGAACTTCTCCAGTTGTCAATTAGACAAAATCAGTACTTTGTCTTACGTGATTATGTTCCATAAGTTCCCAAATAGCGAGTTGGATTAGCCATGCATTCGAATCAATGGCGCTGGTTTCAAAGTTACAATTGTCGCGCGGCTTCAATTTGACTTAATTTGTCGGTACGAGAAAGTTGCTGGTGGCATGGCGAACCTGTAAGTAGAAGCGTTGCCGGTTTCTACTTTGTTGTGGCGGCTTCTGAGGTGGTATTGACTCAATAATCAGGGAGTGGGCATAATCCCCCTATGGAGAATAAAACAGGTCCGTGGATAACGGTAATTCCCCCTGCCGAGGCGGGACCGGAATTGATAGATGCACTTCGCTCTCAGGGTTCGCTGTATCCGGACGAATACAAAATTCCGGTCGAGTCTCTTGCCGACGTTCACGAAGCGGGAGCAAGCATCGTGATGAGCCACAGTCTTATTCCGCTGGCGCTCAAGCACGCTTTTTCGACTTTCGGAGTACTGCTTTCTCCTGATTTACCCCTGAGTCGCAGCCAACATGAGATGATTGCAGCGACAGTATCCTCTGCAAATAGCTGCTTTTACTGAGTGGAGAGCCACGCCGAGTTTTTGAGGCGGGCGACTCTGGATGAGTCGCTTTCAGAGAGTGTCAAGAAGGATTACAAAACAGCCGAATTAGCTCATTGCGATCGCGTCATGCTCGACTATGTGGACAAGCTAACGCGCCATCCTGCACGTGTGCAAAGAGAAGATGTTGATGCGTTACGGGAAGTGGGGTTTGATGATACTGCTATCTTACAGATCAACCTGATTGCATCGTGGTTTAACTATATTAATCGTGTAGCAGATGGACTGGGGATCGGCAGATAAAAAATGGACATTGCGATAAATCCCGCAAGGTCTTGGATTCTTGGCTAAAGCTGTTACTACTCCATGTCCTGCATGAACATGCGATCGACTTCGTCACGTGACATTAATATTTCTCTCGGCTTTGCCCCGTCCAATGCACCAACAATACGCCGATCTTCCATCATGTCTATAAGCCGTGCCGCTCTGTTGTAGCCGATCTTGAATCTTCGTTGAAGCGTTGATGTGGATGCCTGGCCATTTGTCACCACCAACTTTACCGCAGTCTCGAAGAGCTCATCTTCATCATCAGGTCCGCTTCCTGTGGTGGTGGTGGTCGATTGCCCGATCTCAACCGCCGTAATGGTGTAGTTCGGACGCTCCTGTTCTTTCAGGTGTGCGACTAATTGATGCGTCTCCTGTTCGGAAATATAGCAGCCTTGCACGCGGAGTGGCTTCGCGGCATCAATTGGCATATAGAGCATATCGCCTTTACCGACCAATCGTTCTGCGCCAGTCATATCCAAAACCGTACGACTGTCAATCTGGGAGGATACTGCAAATGAGATGCGGCTTGAAATATTGGCTTTTATTAGTCCGGTAATCACGTCCACAGATGGCCTCTGTGTTGCTATAACGAGGTGTATTCCCGTTGCACGAGCAAGCTGAGCAAGTCGACAGATTGATTGTTCAACTTCGGCTCCCATTTGCATCATGAGATCGGCAAGTTCGTCAACGACGATAACGAGGAATGAGAGTTTCTCGTCTTCCATGACTTTCTGGTTATAGCCCTCGAGGTTTTTAGTTCCCAGGGATGCAAACAGGTCATATCGACGATCCATCTCTTTGATTGCCGCTCGGAAAATGCCTGCCGCCATTTTTACGTCTTTGACGACAGGGTGCATTAGGTGCGGAATTCCATCCCAAAGTGATAGTTCCACGCGCTTTGGGTCGATCATCAAGAATTGAACTTCTCGCGGCGACGCACGATAGAGTAGGGAGGCGATTATCACGTTGAGGCAGACCGATTTACCCGAATTGGTAGAGCCAGCAACCAATAAGTGAGGCATTTTCGTGAGGTCTGCATATCGATGAACACCCGACACGTCTTTACCGAGGCAAAAGGTCAATTTGCTGGGAGCATTCCAAAAATCTGGATCGTCGATACATTCTCGGAGTGTAACCATGACAGGGGAGCCATTTGGGACTTCAACGCCAATTGCTGATTTGCCAGGAATCGGTGCCTCTACGCGCACGTCGATCGCTGCCAAGGCGTATGCAAGGTCGTCGGCAAGCTTTACGATCTTACTAACTTTTGTGCCGGGTGCCAACTGGATCTCATAACGTGTAACGGACGGTCCGCTCGCAATCTCGACAACATTTGCTTTGATACCAAAGTCGTCGAAAGTGCGCTCGAGAGTAGCGATTTTTTCTGCTATTTCAGCTTTGTTTCGTTTGACCGGAGGAGCACTCTCTCTTAAAAGAGTGACAGGAGGCAGCTTGAAATTGTCGGTTGTAGGTATTTCTACATTGAGAGTGAGCTGGTCCTTCTTGGTTGCCGGGGAAACTTGTTCGAACTTGGCCCCTCTAGGACCTTTACGAACAGGTACTTCGTCATCCTCAGGCATATTTCGAACAAATGGCACCGGGGCATCATCAGACGCATCTAATTGCCCCTTGCGAAGAACCATAAGTCCTTTGCCCCGTTTTGCCAGCGATGCAGGCGCGATCACTCCAACTTCATCCTCTTCGTCTTGGTCTTCCGCCGCCTCTTTCGCGCTCGCGCGGCGGGCTCGAATTTCGTTTGTCTTTTTCAAAGCCACGACGGCACCCGCCTTAGTGGCTTGCATGCCGGCAATTGCAGGACGCTGGATGTGCTTAAGCATCTCCAAGAAGGGTTTATCAAAAATTAGTACTGCAGATATGCATGCAGACATCGTCAAAAACAGATAGGTTGCCCCGGTTCCCAACAGTTTCAAAAATATTGTTCCCAAGACTCCGCCGAGATAACCTCCAGAGGCCATCAAATGGGCTTCGCCCCACCGTGCATCGTATCCAATGGGAGTGATGGAGAGCTCATGTGCGGTTACGCCGGCACCGACGTGACGCCAGGCAACGAAAGTTAGAAAGAAAAGAATGGACCCGTAAGTGGAATGAGAGAATTGCAGTCGCTCAAATCCAATTAGAAACATGGACCCGACGAACATCATTATGATTGGGATCACAAAGGCGCCTGTGCCCGCAAACAGCAGCAGCGCTTTCTCGAAGACGGAAGGCATCAATCCGCCCTGTGGCATTGTCAGCCACAACAGAGATGCCGCGCCAATGAAGAAGAAACAGAGACCGAGAATATCGCTATTGCGCCGAGCGGAGTTCACCATCGTTATATCGTTTCGAGCCTTAATCATGGAAGCGCTTCTCCATTGGGTTGAACCGTCAGATTGTGCACGCGATATTATAACAGATGGGAATCAATTGGTCAATCACTGCTATTTGTGGGTGTTAGGTGGGCGAGAATTGTGGCATTACGGGGGCGACTTGTCAGGCTTGACGGCGGTAATTTCACGAATGGCCCTTTCTGCCGCCGCTCTCACGGAAATGTCCGGGTCGTCTACCAACTTCTTGATGTCTGGGAGGACCGATGCATCTTTGTAACTTGACAGGGTCTTAATTGCTTCTAGTCGTACTTGGACCATCTGGGAATCAAGTCGGCCCACGTGCCACGGAATAATTCTTTTGTCAAAGAGACTAGCGAGCACATTTGCGACCCGCTGTCGGTAATATCCATGGCTCGAATTGAAGATAAATAGGAGTTGGTCCTTCGCACTCATTGTCCCTATAGTGTTCAAAATTTCAACAACAACCGAGTATGGAAAATCTGATTGTGTTGGAACAAAACGTTTGGCAATTGGAGCAATTATACGTTCGTCCTTAACCGACCTAAGCGCATTCAGGGCATACAAAGCAATCACTTTGTCGCCTGTAAGGAGTTGGTGAACTAACTCATCAATTGCTTCGGATTCCTTTCGTTGTCCAAGTGCAGATATGGCAGATATTCTCAGACCATCATTTGGTCTATTGCTATACGTCAAAATTGCTTTGAATGCCACGGGATTTGATGAATGTGACAAAATGTCAAATATTATTTGGCTTGTAAAATAATCACAATAGGGGATAGACTCGATTAATGGTTCAATTCCTGATGCGCCAATTTTGTGAATCGCTCGTTCAATCTGTCCGCTGTAGCGTGATCTATCGGTAGATGACTTCTTCAACAATAAAGACAAATCCGAGGCTTCTGCCAACGATCCCATCGCCTCCATTGAGGCATATTCGATGTCGGGGTTTTCATCGAACATTGACTTGCGAATGCTATTGTTCGCTCGCTTGTCGCCAATGTTGCCGATAGCCAAGATCGTCTCATATTTCAAGACATTATCGTTCGTGGTTAGGAAGTGCATTAAAGTGGAAACAACAATAGGATTTCCGATCGCCCCCAAACTTCTAACCGCGCTGCGCCGCACGTAAGGATTCTTGTCATCACACAATTTCAGAAGTGCTTCAACAGCGCGCGTATCCTTCGGATCAGCAAAATGAGGTTCTAAAGAAGAACGACGTTCGAAATGTCCCATCGTATCACCAGTGTTTCTAAAAAGTCCCTTTATGGCAAGTGCTGAATGAGAACGCACTTCCCAATTAGGGTCTTTCAGGCTCTCAAGTAACGCAGGCATCGTATTTACGTCGTGAAACCTACCCAGTGCGTCCGCAGCATCCTTTCTGACGACTTCGTCCCGGTCTGAAAGACATATTATGAGTGCTCCCACATCGTGCTTTTGTTCAAGAAAGGCGATGTTTGGGTAAGTCTTACGAGCGGTTCCACCCTGTTTTTGAGGTGTTTGTGCCAATGACGAGGTGTCCACAAAATTAACTGTCGCGATAAGAGAGAGCGCTACAAATTGCAGTGAATGGCTGAATTTCATTTTAGTTTTGAGGCACTGCGGCGGGACACCGCCGGAGCCGATGATCCAAGGATTCGATTTCTATTCATAATCTCAAATACCGCTTCGTAAGGAATCGAGGGCTGCAGCTAATCATCAACGATTGAAGAAATTTTTTCGACCTCTAACACCATTAACGAAACTGCATCTTATTTTGTGACAGTCACTAATTTGCCTTGTAGGTTCGTCGTTCATGTTATATCCTCCGGGCGATGGGGCGTTGGTTAAGATCGGCACTGTTTGAATTTGAGGGATTTAACAAAGTTGATGTGTGGTACGGGAGACTCGTGGTTCTCATCTTCGTATGTCTGTATGATATTAACTATAACTCAATAAGTACAAGATGTACATCTATTGGAGGCAGAATGAAAAACAGATTTTGTGCAGTTGCCGCAGCTTTGACAATAATAGCGTCAAACACTTGTGTTACCATGGCGCAGGATGCCAAAAAGTCCGAAGAGAAATCAGACACCGTGTATGAGAAAGTTGTCACAAAAGCATATTCGTTTGAGGCTCCAAAAGGGTGGGAAGTAAGCGCTGAGACAAGTTTTGGTCAACGCGAGATACTACCAAAAGACAAAGAACTTGCTAAGAGCGGCTCTGCCTTTTCCTCGATGACAGGACCCGGTTTGGGCAAGCAATCATGGGACCAGCTTTATAACACGTCACTATGGTTTATTACTCGCTCTTATGGCGACCGAAAAGTGACTGCTACTCCTGCTGTGATGATTAAGACGAAGTTAGGTTTCGAAGCAGCTACCTGGAACATGCTAGATGAAGAAAAGAACATCATCGCGAAATATGTGGTGTTAAAGGCGACTTCGAACAACATTCTGGCACTCAGCGTTAAAGCAGAAAAGAAAGAGGGATTGACCAAGTTGGAAAAGAGTTTTCAACACATGGTGGATACCGCGACACTGAAGTAGATAGTTGACGTAGGTACGGTTTATAGGGGGCGGAGATAATGCAGATTTTCTATCTGTGTCTCCACCCCTTATTTGGTGCCCAAAAGTCATAGGAGTCAGTCCACTTTTTATTGACTGGAAATGAAGGACCGTTGCTCAAAGGTCGCAAGTTCTTTCCAGTGTCTTGAACAAGCCAAAAGGTCACTGTCTCATCGGAATTGTCCCTTAGAAATAAGATCGTCTTGCTATCCCCGCACCACATCGGATACCAATCGCCTTGAGTATTGCCCGTTGTCACATAAGTCTTTCGCTTTGTCTTAGTGTTCAACAAACTCAGTCTGTTGTATTTGAAAGCCTCTTCCCGAGATACAATTCTTCTATTCCTAAGTTCTTTGTTCTCGATGTATGCCAAGCGAGTGTTATCTGGAGACCATGCCGGAAAAATACTGTCTACATTGCTTTTGGTTAGCTTCCTGGCAGTCCAAGTTTTTGGATTAACTTCCAAAAGCACTTTGGGACAATTTCCCCATCGTTCTCCGCCGTCAACAACAATGATCTTTGACCGATCTAGAGAATACGAATACCAGTCGTAATGTTTCATAACTAAATTCGGCGCAATGTTCCGGCCCTTTCCAGTTCGTACATCATAAACCATTAGGGGAGTGCCATCTAAATTGCCGGATCCGGCATTGTAAACGTGTCTACCTGAAAAGAGGTAACGACTATCTGAAGACCAGTCGTCCAAAGTGGGTAATTCTTCCCAACTACCATGTGAATTATATAGAGAAATTCTTCCACTGCCATCGACTTTTTGGATCCACAATTTCCCACTTCCCAAATGCCATTCTGTACCTTCTTTGTTCCATCCAATCCACCATTGGGAAAATGCAACTTTTCGTTTATCGGGGCTAACTAATAAGTTAATCGAAATATTTCTCCCACCTTTTGGCATACTTGTTAGGAAAGTGGGTTTGAAGTTTGGAGCACTTGCGGTCCAGATTTTGTCGTTATCTTCATAAACAACTTCGTCCTGGTTACCAAGCCACTTTGGACTATATCCTTTGCCCAATTCCTTCCTTTCGGTACCATCTCTCCGTACCACATAAGTTCTGTATCTAAGTTCACCATTGACCGGTTTTTGCTGTTCAAATAACAGCCATTGACCTGAAGGAGACCATTGAGGATCCATCGCTTCATATTTGTCGGTGATGTGAATTGGTCGGCCGTTTGGTAGTTCTTGGACCACGATTTGGTGTTCCTGTAAGTAAGCTAAAACACCAAAGTCTATTGCCGATTGTCGAGAAGGGATAGTTTTATTAGGC
>CAISOI010000844.1 GCA_903886985.1 uncultured Chthonomonas sp. | reverse complement strand
TAGAGCGATAGGTTGCGGTCCTATAGGCCAGGGGTTCAATTCCCTTCGGGCGCACCACGCAAACAGGGATGGAGGAGGAAGGTTAGACAACCTATTTTCTTCATCCTTGTTGTTTGTCTGATCGCGGAAATGCAAGATGTGCCTCCGTAGCTCAGTGGATAGAGCTGGGGCGTCCTAAGCCCTGAGTCGGGGGTCCGATTCCCTCCGGGGGCACCCACTAATTGCATTTTGGTATCAGACGTTTTTCCTCGTTGTTCATTGTGGAGAGGTCGCATAGTTCGGTCTAGTGCGCCCGCCTCGAAAGCGGGTACGGCGCAAGCTGTCGCGGGTTCGAATCCCGCCCTCTCCGCCAGTTTCATGATATATATAAACCCAGAACAATCTTCGAATAGTCCGACGTGAAATTATTGGCCCCCTAATGCCTACACTGGAATAGTCAAATGAACCGAACTTCCAGAGCTTGGTTCACTTTCCACCCGAATTCTCCAGCCATGCGCATTGTTCACCCAAGACAGGGCGACCGTAAGTGGCGAAAGAAGTGTAGCCATTCGCGATCTATCGGATCACACGAGCCTCCGCCCAATTACCAAGTAAATTCTCTCCTTCAAACACAAGCCTCAGACACTGGACATCTTTCAGTGAGATATCGACTTCCTTGCCGGGCGAACTTGCGCTGATCGCGCCACTATCCCATAGCAGCCGATTACTAAAGAAGTCCCCATCGTAGACGCGGAAGCGCCCTGTGCCCACTCCTTGACTGGCCTTATTTAGCGATACGACAGCCCTAAATTGGTCGGCATTGCGGTTGAGTTGAAACATCACCGCGCTCTTCCCTTTGCAGCCGAGACCCTTCTTGTACGTCTTGCCGTCGATCTCGATCGGCTTACCATCATAAGCTGAATCGTAGACAGGAGCATTCCAGGACTTCCAAACGTAGTAGAGGTCGCTGAGATACGTTACGCCCTTGCGGGAGACTATATATTTGTCGGTCGGTATTGGTTTGGGAGTAGGCAACGGCCTGCCTGTCCTACCGATTTTAAGCAGTCTGTGTTCATTTGTGCCGAGCTCAACAGAATAAGCATCCTTAAAACTTCCTAGGCTCTTCCGCTCCCAAAGGTCACGTACCGGTTGTGTGCCAGAAAGCCCGATTTGGCGCCAGCGGATTGTCACTGTTGAATTCTGTTTTCCCTTGTTTAGCATCAAGACAGCAGTTGTTCCGTCCGCAAGGGGCTTGTTATAGATATCGATGCCACCGTCGGAAAACACCTTGTAGCCCTGGATACCGCGTTTGTCCTGATCTACTGCTATCACTTCCGGGGCTGTCAACGTGTTCCGCACATCATTGTTCAGAGTGCGCAGATCGTTCCCCGCCATGAGAGGCGCGGCCATAATGCACCACAAACTGAAATGAGCGCGGTCTGCAATGATTTTCCGATCCGCGGGAATATTGTCTTTAAGGTTTCCTACTTCCAACATGTCCGGATCATTCCAGTGGCCCGGCCCGGCAAACTGCCACAATCCATTAAAGGCAGGATGTATCGAGCCGGATCCTGTTGAGGTTTCCGCGCATGAATAAACTGAGTCCATGTAGGGATATATGTCGTACGAGGTCCTCCAGAGCTGAGATGATTCCTTACCACCCCAGGCCCAGGCGCCATTGCCAAAATCCGAGATGCTCAGAATCATTGGACGCCCGGTTGCGTTGATGAACTTGCGAAACGATTGATAGTGTTCAGAGCTAAACCTGCCGTTTGCTTCCGCAAAACAGCTGTCCATCTTTATGTAGTCTACGCCCCAATCTGCAAAGGTCTGCATGTCTATCTGTTCATGCCCCAAACTGCCGGGCAGCTGTTGACAAGTTAGCCTGCCGCGATCTTCGTAAATCCCAAATTTCAGCCCTTTGCTGTGAATGTAGTCTCCCATTGCTTTCATTCCACTTGGGAATTTGACCGGGTCAGCGACCAGACGAGACTGACTATCTCTCTCCTTCGCCATCCACGCATCGTCCAGAACCACATAAATGTATCCTGCGTCTCGCATTCCGGAACTCACCATTGCATCGGCGATTGCCTTGATTTTTGTCTCATCGATATCTTTCTCAAAGGCATTCCAACTGTTCCAACCCATAGGTGGGGTCATGGCCAGAGTCCGTGAATCCTTGACCGCAACAGGTGGGGTGTTACCTTTGGGTTGAGCGACCAGCGCAAAGAATAGCAAAGAGAATGGGATCATGTAATACGCCTCCTCAGAAACCAGTTTGGTTTCTTTCTTAACCTATATTTGGGCAGCAGTCAGGATTCGTGAAAAACACACTCTTTCCTGTATCAGTCTATAAAACGGCAAATTCCATCGATTTCTACGTTGTTTCGCGGATGTGAAAACCCGTTTAAACGACATAGATTGCGTGACGGTCTATCTGACAGATTTGAAAGCCTCTTCAAATGTCTGCGGAGGAGTCACACAAATGAGGGTTGTGGTGACATTTTCTGGCTCTGACGGGACCATTTTGCCATAATGTTTACTTTTACCGGAAACCTAGCCACAGCCCTCATGGGGCTGAGAAAGCAGTTCCTCAGTGTCTTCGGGTTGGTTGGACCTCAGCTAGTCAACGGAAAACCGCATTTGCAAAGTAAGGATTTCAAGAGCTACGACTATGAGATGTAACGACCACAATGTCATTAAAGCATATTTCCAAATGATCATACTTAGACACGAACTAATACGGACACAATAGTATTATTCGGACGGATAGTAG
>CAISOI010000843.1 GCA_903886985.1 uncultured Chthonomonas sp. | reverse complement strand
CTAAAGGAAAGATGTGCCTGAACTGGCACTCGAATCGGATTTTAGCGACTAGGTACGTATTCAATTGTGTTTTGATTCTCGGTCACGGCGTGCCGTGACCCTACGGGTACTCCTGGATACAATTTTGTGCGGCCGCACGAAATTGAACCACGGGTTCAAACGGTCGGTTGATCGGACCGACGGTTTGCGATATTTAGTTGTTGTATGTTAAGGTACGGCACCTAGTGTTATGTATATCTTTGTCTACTAATCATTGACGTCAGAGGTTGCAAGAATGTTCCAAGAATTTTTGAAAAACTTTTGGGGAGGGAGTACCACCCCGTCAGACTGCGTCTGTCACCCCTCCCCAGATGGGAATTAGGACCGACAGCACGATGTTTTGTGCTTGTACTTTAATACTCGTTTGTGGTTGGGAAATCCGGAAAGGTTGTGGAAAGTTTTTTTGAAAAGATTTTTTGGGTGTGCGCGATGGAGGTAAAACCACCCCGCCCTGCGGGGTGGAGAATTGAAATTTGGACGGATGTCGATCCGCCCTACTCTATGGGGAACACCTTTATCATCTGATCGCAAAGGTGGTTGAGAACTTTAACGGCGGTGGGGGCACAATCTGATGCTTTTGGAAAAGGGACCTTGGTGGCACGGTCAGCGTCGGAGATGCCGAATATAGCGATTTATTGAACCGGTTGCCGAGGGCGTTTGCCCTCGGCACCATCGAGTTAGGCAGCTCTGTGAGTTTTGAATTCATCGATGTTAACATCGCTCCAATGAAACTTAAACTCTCGTAGGGTTCGCTTGAAATTGGCATCGAACGTTTTTGTTCGACCTGAGCAAGTCTGTATTGCGCCATCTTTCATAATCCAGAGTTGGATGTTACCGGCTGACGTTACAATTTTAGCTTCTGAAGCATAAGTCCATAGCAGTTGCAACGTTGATTGCTCCGCCGCTTTAGAAGGAGGAAGACTATTAAACCAACACTTCACAATGACAGTCTTGCCGGATTTCTTCAACACTAAGTCAGGAAACAGTTTCACTGTAACGCCTTCTGATTCAACAACAATTTCTTCACAGTTTATGAGTTCAAGTTTGAGGTTGCTAAATGCGCTCACGAATTCCTGTAATACTCGACGATTATTGACTAACTTTGTAGCCTTACTGCCGTTTGCGGTAAGAAGCAATGAGTCAATGTATCGGATTTTGTGGTCGATAAGTCCAATATCACGACCATTAGAAATGTATTCGCGAATGCATTCCAACGCAAGTGTGTAGTAGTGGGCTTGTGCTTTACCTTCGGGATCTGGAAATTTTCGGTCATATACGATTTCACGACGTTTCTTGGCGCTCTCGGCCGCCATATACTTGGCGAGACAGGTGAGTGTGGCACTGGGTTTCTGTTTCATTTTATTGAAAACCTTCCGTTAATGGGTTGTTCACCAGCTTCGTTGGGGGCGCTCTCACTTCGGAGTGCTGTCCTCGGTTTGCCGATGTGAACGTTAGTATATCACGGAATACACAAAATAGGTACAAAAGTCAACGCGAATTTGTCTAAGTACATTTCATGCTTACGTCGGTTCGAATGTTGAGGTGGTCGCTACCTCGAAGTTGAAGCCTCAACAGACAACTTATGGCATGTTAAAAGGTTCGATTCCTCTGGCGCGGTATCCCAACCCAGAAACATTCAGTTATTATTATTAGAATCGTGGTACACTGTATATTGTGTTTTGGATTGTAACTGCGTCTATATGTTGTGGTTTCTGTATATTGGTATTGAGGTTCAACTTATGCAGTATTCTTTTGAAGAGAATACAGGAGAAAAATTATGCAAACAAATTTGGTACTAATGTTAGGGTCTGTCTTAAAGCTCAATGAATCGGTTGTCGCGCAAAATGAGAACATCTTAAAGATTGGTTTATCCATTGTGGCACAGAATGAGACTATCATAAAGTATGTCGAAAGTGAACTTGAACGGCACTCAAAGGCAAGAGGCGACGACAATTTGTTGTTGGATTTGGACGAAAAGTCCGCTCCAGTCGATGGACAGAAAAGGTATCGTAGTACCAATGCCGTGAGCGAAATGAAGGACAATCGAGTTCAAACAAATTTATTTGACGAGACAATATCGCCCTCCTGTGATGACGACGAACCCGGATTTCCCTTTAAATAATCCGTTAAGGTAATGGAGACGACTATGGATGAGGTTAACGTTCTTGCGAAACGTGTTGCGCAACGGGTGTGTGACCGTTTTCAAATACCGGACGGTCCGATGCCTCTTGAGGACATTGCAAACCACTTTGGTGCAGAGATCAATTATCGCCGAATGAACACTGAGGGGTCAATTG
>CAISOI010000842.1 GCA_903886985.1 uncultured Chthonomonas sp. | reverse complement strand
GTGGTCACCCGCTTCAAAAGCACAAAAAATGGTGCTCTTCTCGCGTATCTTGCGTATTATCCCAACAAAACTCTCTTCCGAGAATCAGTTACGGAACAGTTTTGGCCCGATGCTGAAATCGAGGCCGCCAGAAATAATTTCCGTGTCGCCCTTAACTCCCTGCGTCGCCAATTGGAACCTCCAGGGGTAATGCCAGGGGCGGTAATCGTCTCAGACCGCATTCACATAGCACTAAATCCTCTAGCCTTCACCACCGACGTTGCCGAGTTCGAAGACCTGCTCCGCAAGGAACAGAATGCGGAAGACGACGATCAACGCATAGAGCTTTTGAAACGAGCCGTGAACTGTTACTCCGGAGATTTATTGGCAGGTTGGATAGACGATTGGATTGAATCTGAACGTACGAGACTCTCTGATGCTTGCTTATCTGCACTGCGGCGTATAACGAGGATACTGGTCGAAAAGAAAGACTATGATGGCGCGCTTCAATATGCCCACCGCGCAGTCTCTGCCGATCCACTGCGAGAACAATCACACACAAACTTAATGAAGTTGTACGTGGCAATGGGTAGACCTGCAGCTGCTCTTCAACAATATAAAGACCTTGTGCGCACTTTCCGTGAAGAGTTGGGAGCGTCCCCCTCCGCAACTACAAAAGAGCTTGCCAGACAACTTGCTGAAGGAATGGAACGGCTGCCGGAACGCTCAGATGGACAGACCAGAGTCGATGCGGCACCAAAACCTGCCGCAAAATCTGTGGGGAATTCTTCTTCCCAACCCGTATCTGCTCGTTCGATAGGTAACATTCCCTTACAATTTAATCGATTTTATGGGCGTGAAGACGACATGAATCGACTGTTAAACAGCCTGAAACCGAATGACGACACAGGTCATTCTGTGCGATTAGTCACCCTTTCGGGCCCCGGTGGATCCGGCAAGAGCAGACTCGCAATCGAGGCTGCCGCGCGCCTACGTGAGAGCTTTCATGGCAGAACTTGGTTTGTTGGACTTGCTGAGACCGCGGACGCGGCACTGATTGCAAATTCCATCGCTGGCGCGATGAGAATTTCACCTTCCCCTCAACAGGAACCGTTTGATCAAGTCGTTTCCGCACTTAGCGGAAGTCCGGCACTGCTAATCCTGGACAATTTTGAACAAATTGCCGAGGATGGATCCGAAGTAATTCAAAAGCTTCTCTCGCAAGCGCCCGACTTAGTACTTTTAGTAACATCGCAAATCGCATTGGGCATTCCTGGGGAGATCGAACAGCCACTCTACCCTCTAGAGTCCCCAGACGAAGTAGGCTCTCCGCAGGAACTCTTAGAGTGGCCCTCCATAAAACTCTTTGTGGATCGCGCTCAATCGGCCAGACCTGATTTCCAACTAACAGCGCGAAATTGTGAAGCGGTATTACAGCTATGCAGAAAACTGGAAGGAATACCGCTGGCACTCGAACTCGCTGCCGCATGGTCCCAGATAATTACGCCTAGCCAGATGCTTGAAAAAATGAATCAGAGGTTTGACCTTCTGGTGAGCCCACGGCGACCTGCTACAGAGCGACACCGAACTCTGAGAACTGCTATTGACTGGAGCTTCCAATTGCTCAGTCCCGATCTTCGCGACTGTTTCGCAAGACTTTCCGTATTCCATGGGGGATGCACTACTTCCGCAGCTGCTGCTGTTTTTCCCGACGGTGCAACGCAAGTTATGATGCACATGAGCCAGCTCCGATTGCGATCTCTGCTTCGTTCCTCGGAAACCGATTTTGGAATTCGGTTCTGGATGCTGGAATCTATTCGAGAATTTGCTGACGACGCCTTAACAGACGAAGCACGAGTTCAATCAGAAAAGCTGCACGCACACTATTTCTCGGAGATCGCGAGGAACTCTGCAACTGCTCTTATTGGTCCACGAAGTGCGGAAGAACTTGAAATTTTGGAAGAGGATCACGGCAACTTCCGTGCGGCGATCGATTGGGGCTTAAAAAATGATCCCAGACTTGCAGCCGGTATGGCTGCCAGTATGTGGCGGTTTTGGTATGGCAAAGGGCACGTAGCAGAAGGCCGACAGATTCTTCTCGCTTGCTCTGAAAAAGCACAGGCAGGATCAACGGATCAACTGGAAATCTATATCGGTCTCGGACGTCTTGCAGCTGCTCAGGCGGACCATGTAGAAGCAGCCGCAATGCTGCAGACTGCGTTGCAAATTGCCACCGAACTCAAAGACACAGAACGCCGACTTTCCATTTTGGCTTCATTGACACTGCTCGGTCTCGAACAAGGCGATTTAGCGAGAACATTAGCTCTCTCAGAGCAGAGGCTCCAATTGGTACGGCAGGAAGGAAGCATTGTTCTCAATGCAATCCAATTGGAGAGCATAGCCCCACTCCAACGAGCCCTTGGGAGATTTGAAGATGCTGAACGGACAGTAAAAGAAGCAATCTCCATTCGCGAAAGTCTAGGTGATACTTGGAATCAAG
>CAISOI010000841.1 GCA_903886985.1 uncultured Chthonomonas sp. | reverse complement strand
TGGCGTGGAAGAAATGCAACAGATTTTCCGTCCAATTCTGCAAGGAAGATACTATCACTCGGTTTGCCGAAGGGTGTTTCGATTTCTAATTCTCGAACGTTATCGAGCAGACTATAAAATCCGCTGCCACCTATCACTCCAACAACTGCGCTATTGTTTGTACTCAAATTTTTACCTTCAGTTTCATTAGAGCTGCTTGAGCCGCAGCCTGTTCTGCTTCTTTCTTTGTATTGCCTGAACCGTGACCCAAAAATTCTCCACCAACTTTTACTTCCGCAATAAATCTCTTTAAATGGTCTGCGCCCTGCTCATCGACTATTTCGTAGACTGGAATCCGTCGATGTGTTGACTGTGTCCGTTCCTGAAGTGCGGACTTGAAGTCTCCGTGATAGTTCGCAGTTCCGACTTGCTTCATTGCACTGGCAAGTGACTTACGAACAATCCGGGACGCTGCTCGTACACCGATGTCAAGATAGATCGCGCCAATCAGAGCTTCGAAAGCATCGGACAGAATCGATTTCCGACTGCGACCTCCGGTTGCCTCTTCTGCACTGCTCATTTCTATGCAGTTTTCAAGTCCAAGCATAAGCGCCGCTTCCGCCAGAGTAGCTTCACAGACGAGAAACGCTTTCGCCTTTGCCAATTTGCCTTCGGGCTGTTCTGGAAACTGTTTATAGAGGCAATCACTTATAACCATCCCGAGAACAGAGTCTCCGAGAAATTCTAACCGTTCATTATTTCGTTCATTCTTGTCAATGCAGGCAGATTTGTGACGCAACGCGGTCCGCAGGAGGACTTCATCTTTAAACTGGAGATTGAGTCTGGTTTGAAGATCGGCGAGAGCATTTAGTTGCGACATATAGTTCCTGTGATGACAAAATCCAAATATGAATTACGGTCGTTCCGACACACTTCCCTAATTCTACTGATATTCCTCAGAGTTGTCATCCATTAGTTGCTTCAAATTCGTCTGTAAATCGAGTTAAAGCAGTATCTGCATCAGAAAGTAGTGGATTTCCATGTTGCGCGAAAAGAGCTGTTGGCTTCAGGGCGGCTAGTTTCTTGGCAGAAGCTCTGTTCTTTTTTACGTCCAGAGAGAACAACGGCACCGGGAGACAGAGTGCTGTACGACGAATAAACGGGATGACATTTATCACGGCATCTCCAGAAAATAGCCACCGGTTGCCTTCATGCCATAGGCTCATATGTCCCAAGGTATGTCCGGGTGTGTGTACAACGCTCAGAGGTCCTATAGGCGTATTGATCGTGTCACCCTCCCGAACTTTACGATCCACTCGACAACGTCGCACGGGAATGAAAATTTCACCCAGAAGAAATACCAATGACTTTAGACTTATGCGACGCCATCCACTCGGCATATACGTCTGGAATTTTTCGATAAATGGCGCTTCTAATTCGTGAGCAATAACTTCCGCACCAAACTGTTTTGCAAGGAATGCGGTGTTGCCGGCATGGTCACAATGGCCATGTGTTTGAATGATTGCCGAGATGTTTGTACCGGGTGGTAACCCCGTCCGAATGGCGCGCAACAGGGGTTTACTATCCCAAATCATTCCTGTATCAATTACGACTGCATCACCATTGCCATACAGCACATAGACATTCACCTGCCAGAGATCGATTAATCCGACGCCTGGAGCAACCTCATAAAATGGCATGTCAGTATAGATACATTCACAAAATTCAAGTGGTTCGTGACCAATACTCACGAACCACAATAGACTCTAGTCTCGACGCCAATAAGCACAACAGCGCGCACAAATCGGGAAATCGCCGTCAACGCTTAGGCGATTTCGATGTTCTTTGAACGCAAAATTGTTCCAGATATCGGTGAATCTGTGCTCGGTGATGTTCCCACATACAATATCAAAACAGGGGGAAACATCGCCATTGGGAAGAATATCGGTATTCAACCATGCACACGCCGCCGGCTTTCGGTGTACGAACTCGTCTGGATCGTTATAGTAAGTGCGTATCTCGTTGTCGGGTACATCAGGATGAATGATCACAGGAATTGGTAGTGATTCCGCCATCTTCTTGATGTCGCGTACAACTCGAATGACGTCCTCTACATCCATTGGCTTTGGTTCCATGCCGCCCATCTCTTCGTAGGAGACGTTATGCCATTGGCCCCATTTTGCATTGTGATTCTTCACCATGCTCTCGGTCAATTGCCATAGGTGCTGATAGTTCAATGCATCTGCACCGAGCATCATCGCAACTTCGCCCATCTGGGTAGCATATTGGTAGTTATCAGGCGTTAATGCACAATTTACGATGATCGCAGGCTTATGCAATCCCTTTTGCTTCTTTAGCTCTTGCAACAACATCACGCCCTGAATAGTTCTCTCATAAGCAGTTTTGCCAGTATTCTCGATCACTTTCAGTTGTCGATCAGGCTCGCGAACATTGTTGTGGATGTCGCCCTTACCGTCAATGGATACCACCATCATATCCATGGGGTGCTCTAGTAGCCATTCCGCGCGCTTTAATAGAGTTGTGCCGTTTGTGGTAACGCCGGCGAGCATTCCTTTGGACTTTATATAGTGAACAAGCTCGACGAAATGGGGATAGAGCGTCGGCTCACCACCAGTAAACCAGATGTAGGGTTTCCACTGTGCCACATCGTCGACAACCTGTTTCCATGTTTCTAACGGCAAGCTGTCTTTAGGATTCGTAAAGACG
>CAISOI010000840.1 GCA_903886985.1 uncultured Chthonomonas sp. | reverse complement strand
GGGCAGCACCACTCTTTTTGTCTTGTCTCGGTTTAGAGCTCGTCTGAGGTTTTAGCTGCATCTCAAGAAAAACTCGCACTGATCGCCATGCGAAATCTGAACTGGGTCCATTGAAACCATGCCCTTGACCCGCCAGCTTCAGATAAAAACACAAAATCCCCGCTTTCTGTAACTGTTCAAACATGTTATCTGATTGGACAGGCTCAACTTGCTCATCAATACCTCCCTGAACAACAAATATGGGAGGTGTTTGCTTGTCAATGTGCATCACTGGAGATGCGTCTTGATAAGCTTTGAACGCCCCCTCAGAATCTGCAATATCTACTCCAATGAACCGTGCCCGGAAATCAGTATGGTGATCAGATGTCGGTTCGAGCGTGAGATCCATTCTGCCGTAATAATCAACTACACAGTTTGTGCGACTGGAAATCTTTTCTCCGTCCTTTGTCAGCTTAGGATCATCTGTCAATCCAAGCATTGTTGCCAAATGTCCACCAGCAGAACTTCCCATTGACGCTATCTTTGAGGTGTCGAGGTGATAATCCGCTGAATGTATTCGCAACCATCTTACCGCAGCCTGACAATCTTGCAACGGTATTGGATATCTGAACTTTGGTGCCAACCGATAGTTGATGGTGATTACCACATACCCTGCGGATGCCAGCTCTTGTGCACGGCTTGTAAATTCACCTTTATCACCACCTACCCATCCCCCGCCGTGAACAAACACAATTCCTGGGCGTAATTCTGACGAGTCTGTATCAGGCAGATAGAGGTCAAGACTCTGGGAGGAATCTCCGTTCTCAACGTACTTAACATTCTGAATGGATTTGATTTTGGCTCGCCCAATAATTTGAGCACGTGAAGATGTGGGAGCTAAGAGCCATAAGCCGCTGAGCCCTAATGCAACACAGCTGAGCCGACTATTTGCATTCATACGCTTCTATCTCCACATCTTTGATCGAATCAGCGGATAACACGCAACGCCAAAACGGAAGCATGATTCGTTAGTTCTGATATTACCCTTGTAATCGTAAGATTCTTCTCAACAACATCAAATAGAGAATGCAGAATCAAAATCTCATCTTACCCTTGCTTGTTTTGAGCGATCCGTGTGTAGCACTGGTATGTTTCCAGAAGAACTTACTCAGCAAAGCTGACATCAAACCAATTCCAGAATTTCTTCAGTTTAAGCCTAATAGCGATAGTTCGACACCTTGAACTATCTCATAAATTCGTTTACAATAGGAGTGGGATGACTGTAACATTTAGCCCGTTGTATATACTAATTAGTTGTCCCAAACGCTAACCTGAATGGCTGCTAATACTCCTTTATGAATAAATCGCATCGCAAAATTATTGTCAGTTTCGCCGTGGTCTCTCCATTCGTAATTTCTGCACTCAGTGCCGTCGGGCAGAAGCCCACTGCCGCACTTAATCCTCAACAGTTGGCGTTCTTTGAGTCAAAGGTTCGACCAGTACTCCTGTCTTCTTGTGTCAGTTGTCATAACAAAGACAACGCTCAAGGTGGATTGAAACTGGACGCAGCGATTTCTAAAGAAAAGGCTGCTGAAGTGGTTGCGCGTATTAAGGCACTGGATGGTAAGCCGCGAATGCCACAAGGTGGCAAACTTTCCGACGACAAAATCGCCGCCATTGAAGACTGGGTTAAGACCGGCGCAGGCTGGCCAACAGCAGTTCCAGTGATTGCGGGTCCTACACTTTTTGAACGTGGCAAAAAACATTGGTCTTTCCAGCCACTGAAATCTATTGCTGTTCCCAAGGTCAAGCAGAGTACGTGGGTGCAAAATCCGATTGATGCATTTGTGCTTCAAAAGTTAGAAGCAAAGGGCATGCATCCGAATGTTTCGGCCAGCAAGAGAGAACTGATCCGCAGGGTAACTTATGACCTGTTGGGACTCCCTCCAACTCCAGAAGAAGTTGCGGCTTTTGAAGCAAATCGTTCCCCTGATGCGTATGAAAAACTCGTGGAAAGACTATTAGCTTCGCCTCATTATGGGGAAAAGTGGGGAAGGTTCTGGCTGGATCTAGTGAGATTTGCTGAAACTAACTCATACGAACGTGATAATCCTAAGCCCTATGTTTACAAATATCGAGACTATGTAATCCGAGCGTTTAACAACGACAAGCCCTATGATCGATTTGTTAAAGAGCAACTTGCGGGCGATGAAATGTCCGACAACACAGGTGACGCCGCCTTAGCGACTGGATATTATCGCCTCGGAATTTGGGATGATGAACCTGCAGATCGACTTCAAGCATCTATGGATGATCTTGATGATATCATTGCGACGACTTCTCAAACATTCTTAGGTCTCACCGTAGATTGTGCGCGATGCCACGATCATAAGCTCGATCCGATCACTCAGAAGGATTATTACAAGCTCCAAGCGGTGTTCTTTAACGTCAATCGTTTCAAGAATGGTGGCCCCACTGATGAAACACAGTATTTCCCGAGTATGGCGTCCAAAGTGGATTATGAAAAGCGAATGGCGGATCTCAAAACGCGTCGCGATTCATTTGAAAAAGAAGTAGCTGCGATAGTAAGCAAGATTCAATCAAAAGGGGCCGCATATTACAACCCAGCGGACATTTCTGGCACATCGTACACTTACTATGAGCGTGATTGGAAACGGATTCCAGACTTCGAGAACGAACCAGCAATTGCTTCCGGCAAATCTGACACAGGACTAATTTCCCTTAAGCCACGATTACGTAATGAAGAGTTTTCGCTCAGCTACAACGGTCAAATTGATGTTCCAGTTGACGGGGATTACACTTTCCATTTTAAGTCTGAGGGCGGTTATCGCTTCAGCGTGGAAGGTCAACTCTTTGAGCAATACGCGTCCCAAGATAAAGCGATTGAGCATGTAGAAAAGCGGCATCTTAAGAAGGGCAAAAAAGGATGGAGCCTTACCTACAACCAACGTCAACATCAGCATGGGTTTGCCATTTCATGGAGTGGTCCTGGCTTTGAGCGCCGACCGCTTTCGGATGTTGCAAGTTGTGGACTCGATTGTTTACCAACACTATTTGGCTCTAACTTAGACAAAGTAATTGGCAAAGAAGATGCAGATAAGCTAGCAAAGCTCATCAATGAGCAGGCTGCGATAGAAAAGCTTGCACCTCCTACCGATAAAGCACTTTGTGTAACAGAAGCAGGTGCTACTCCCAAGGAGACGCACCTTCTGTTACGGGGAGTACCAACAGCATTAGGCGATGTTGTGCAACCTGGGCTTATTACGATTGCGGGCGGTCCTGACGTAATTAAGGGAACGCCTCCAGCAAATAATAAGTCGACAGGCTTGAGAACGATTATGGCAAACTGGATCGCTTCACCTTCCAATCCATTGACTGCGCGGGTTATGGTAAATAGGATTTGGCAAGGGCACTTTGGACGCGGAATTACACGCACCGGAAGTGATTTTGGACTTATGGGGCTGGCACCTACTCATCCTGAATTGCTTGATTGGTTGGCGAACGACTTCGTCAAACAGGGCTGGAGCATAAAGAAGTTGCACCGCCTAATCATGAACAGCAACACCTATAAGCAATCGTCGAAATCCAATCCTGAATTTCTTGCAAAGGATCCGCAAAACGACCTTTTCTGGCGATCGGAAATGAGGCGACTCACTGCCGAAGAGATACGAGATAGTATGTTGTCTGTTTGTGGCAATCTAAACTTGGAATTGTTTGGACCCAGTGTATATCCTGAAATCTCAAAAGAGATTTTGGCTGCACAATCCAGACCGGGCAAGGACTGGTTCATGGAACGAATGTCCGCGGAAGACGTATGCCGTAGAAGCATTTACATAAATGTAAAGAGATCCTTGGTCTACCCAATCCTTGCAAGTTTTGACTTACCGGAAACTGATCGCCCAAGTGCTATTCGGTTTGCTTCTACCCAACCGACGCAGGCGCTCGCACTTATGAATGGAACTTTATTTGCCAAGCAGGCGCAGATCCTTTCCGAGCGTGTTCAGAAGGAAGCTAGTGCTGAGCCGGGTGCATTTAGTAAGCGTCTAATTTCACTTGTCACGCAGCGCGCCGCCAAACCGACTGAAATTACGGAAGGCGTAAGCCTTTACAAGCGGTTAATTGCAAAAGGTGCAAAGCCCGAGCAAGCGCTCAAGTATTTATGCCTGATGGCACTTAACCTGAATGAGTTTGTATACGTAGACTAAACCCAAGTTTCATTGGGATATAACCTGCTAACCGTCGCAAAAAGGAATTTGAACATGAGCGGACTTTGTAAAAAAACAAGAAGAGAGTTTCTCTGGGAG
>CAISOI010000839.1 GCA_903886985.1 uncultured Chthonomonas sp. | reverse complement strand
CGCCAAAGAGGACTTGCCCGATCCAGATAACCCGGTTATGACGACCAGTTTGTCACGCGGAATCTCAATGTCGATATTCTTGAGGTTGTTCTGTCGTGCGCCGCGTATTATGATCCGGTCGTGCAGTGGCATTTTGGAGCGCTCCAATAATCAGTTATGATGGACAATATTCTACCTGAATTCGCGCCCTCAAGTAGTTAAGACTCGGATAGTGTCGCAGTCGCTCGACTTTCCGGCGTTCGAAAGTAGGTTCCGCCCGAGAAGAATTCCGCCACCTTCTTGAGGCGATAGTCAAATACCTCTTGCAACTGCCGCTTAACTATCAAGACGTGCATCAATCTCCCAATGGGTCCAAATGGCAGCCTGTATCGCACCCGATCGGTCAGAAGCACTCCTCCGGCAACCTCTTTGAAAGTATGGGTGTGATGCCACAAAATGTAGGGACCATTTATCTGCGTGTCCACAAAACTCTCACCCTCCGACCAACTCTCAATGAGCGTTACCCACCGATACGGAAACCCATACCACTTCAAGCGATACTCTATCCGAGTACCTGCACGGATCACATTTGGTTCCATAGCGACTATCTTGAAATCGAGCCAACTGGGAGTAATACGTACCAAATTGTCCGGGTTCTCAAAAAACTCAAACACAGTATCCAGAGGCTGCGGAACCCACTGTTCCCGCTCCAAAACATATTCCGGTGCACCAAGTGCCAAAATCTTGTTCATTGCGATATCTCAACTTTTCTCATTTTTAGGTTCCCAGTCTGTCTGTCCATCCATCTGGAAACCGAACTATCAGGTCTTACGAGTTTGAGATCACGAAATCTTCCTAACGGAACAACATGCGCTAACCATTTGAGTCAGAAAGTCACTACAAATACGACTCGTTCGGTGGAAAGTTCTTGAAGTGGAGCGCAGACCTGCGTGTCTGCCGGTCTTACAAAATTCCCCTCTATGGAGGGGTGCCCGCAGGGCGGGGTGGTCTCTTACCCGCCTTCGCCATAGCCATAACAATTTCAAATTAATTCGCAAAAACGATTCCTCATTTACCACCCCTCAAGCGAGTAATTAATTATCCATTGTTAATTAACTCAAAAGGAGGCTGCCAAACTTGTCCATCAGTGAGCCAAAACGTGACCGACGCAAACCAATCGCAATACCTCTGGAGCCAGCTCCCGAGGAGACAATTCCCCATATCCCGTGCAAACCAATGCTCAGTGCCCGAGAAGCCGCTGCCGCACTCGGCGTCGAAAGATCATCCATCACGCGATTTATCCAGGAAGGAAAATTGCGGTGCGAACAGCTACAAACCGGCCGAAGAGATCGTTTCTTTCGCTATGAAGATATTGTCCGCCTGTCGGAATCCGAATCCTCCCTCAAACGCTATCGTCGAGAAGCACTTCGCGTATCGCTGTCAGGCAGGCTCCCAATCTCAGAAGCCGTCCACAAGGAATCGCTGATAACCCCACGTGACGCAGCCAATCTTTTAGGAACCAGTATCCATGTGATCCGACGCTATATCTATGAGAATCGTATATTTGCTTTTCAGGATTACCCCGCCCGCTCGGGTTCTCGTTGCTATCTGCTCCCTCACGCCGTCATGCGCCTGAAAAAGGAACGTGAAGAGAGGAGGAAACGAGCGGCAAACAACAAACGACCACCAACAGAAAAGAACATCGCGCCCATCTGGGAAGATGCAGATCTGGGGGGCAATCCCCTCGAGGGATGGTCACCGTGTGTTGAAGTTGATCACGGTAATTTTCTCTCCACGAGGCAGGCATCCATAATCCTTGGCACCACTACATCCACGGTGTCGAACTTGCGCTCAAGAGGACGATTACAAGGGTATCAGTTTGAATACCGACATCGTATTGATCACCAATTCAACACGCCTATTCCGCAAAAGGGATACTCCCACTGGTTCTTTAAAAGGGAAGATATAGACAAGCTCCTGAACGATCCCGCCTACCAAAAGCGGCGCAGACATTGGAAATATGGACTTTCTGAAGAAGCACGCGCTATCCGTCAGCAAAAGGCGGATAGACAGACGGAGCTGGAAGCCGAATCATGCCTGAGGGCAATGGGCTATGTGCAAGACTCCTTCGGCAACTGGCATAAATTCTGACCAACACAGACCTGCCGGAGAGTATTGGCTCACTCATCGTTCGAGTCAACGGAATTCTAGCAGCCCGAATAAATGTCCTGAGAGTGAATAAGTCCGTGATAATCTGCCGAGATGGAAAACCAGTGAATAGACCGTTAGAGGACACAACTTCTTTCATATTGAATACGTATATGGTTGGTAACGCCGGCGACAACCTGATATTCAAAGATTCACAAAGAGCGCCGGGCAATTTAGCACAACGGCATCCAAAAGGGGTAATACCATGTCCGAAGGCCAACATCACGAGCATATCCACATCTCCGGCGAGGAACTTGTGGACAAAGTAAAAGAACTCATCCACGAGGGAAACGTAACCCACATCCGCATCAGTCACTATATGCACCCAGTACTGGAAATCCCAGTTACCGTCGGCGTTATTGGTTTGGTGCTCGCCCCTATTTTAGCCGCAGTGGCGGCAGCCGGTGCTGTCATGACAAATTGCACCATTGAGGTTATTAGAACGGAACCGCCCACACCGTAAGACCGCTGATGGCCGTGCCCAAATCGTTGCGCATAAGTATTTTGCATTTGAACATCAGAAGAGTTCTTCGTCGGAAAAGGCGTGAAACGAGTGGGATATCCGCCATTCCAGGATGTATGGCTCCAAGGCGAACGGGATAAAAGTTTCTCGCAGTTGGAAGTATTCACAAAGACTGCGATTACGGATTATTCAGCTGAAATCAAATTCGGAACTTCGCGTAATGGAAAGCTGCCGGACAGTATCTACATGTGTGGAAAAGCAAATCAGTTTTTCAAGACGCCAAAGTGGGTGTTGGCTGGCAAATTCAACGCGGCGATATTGGTTGGGAAGTTGGAGTAAAATACGCACATGGCTACAGAAGTAGAATCCAAGGTCGACAAGTCCGTTTTTTCGGTGACAACGCTCGAAAATGCGGATGATGAGGTCGCTTACTGGCTCACGAAAACACCGGAAGAGCGACTTCGTGCAATGGAACTCATCAGGCAAACTGTCTATGGCTACACTGAACCTGCTCCCCGACTTCAAAGAGTTCTTGAGATTGCTCAACTCGAACGAAGTTGAGTAACTATTAATCGGCGGATATGCAGAGTGTTTGGGATGTACGGCTTAGAAAGGAAAACTCCTGTTGGAACCGATAGGAGAATTAGTTACCAAACTCCATACCACGCTTTCCACAGCCTGTGACATTACGGTTCAGCAATGTGTTCGCATCAACCAAATGACTCAAAAGACTGAGTCCATCAGACAGATGCACCTCTCCAAGTTGGATCAGCTCAATTCAGCATCGCAATTGTTAAAGGAGGGAAAGACCGTAGATGAAATCCTGACCATAGTAGGGCCCCCGATAAATGTTAATGAGGGACAGATTGACCATTGCGAGTACGGGGATTTTGCTATGCCGCTTCAAAATGCTTTAACCTCCATTCAAATCTATCTAATGCGTCTCTACGCCTTTCCAGAAGCAAGGGATTCATGCGAAAAGACTGCAGAGTTCTTACGGCAATACTACTTAATACGTGTGGCCAATGAACCAGAAGACGAGAAACCCCCAAAAGTGCCCCGAACTGAAATTCAACCAGAATCTACCAAAGGTGAGAAAATGGCACTCAAAGTAAAATACATGACTGAGACAATGTATTCGATTCGGGACCACTCGCAAAATGTTTCGGCTCAACTGGAAAAACGGATGGCAATGTCAAATGCGATACTGGTCAATGCTCTCGAAGAAGCAGCAAGATTGGCGGAGTTGGTGCGCTAAGTTCAAGTTTCGATCATTGAAAACTTGTATAACAGTAGGCTGAGCAAAACGAATTGTGAGTTATAGCTGGCGATCTTTACCTTGTATCATAAAGGCAACCATCCAAGTTAACCTTGAATATTACTCTCACATTTACCTAGGCTCACAACGTGACCAACGTCAGTCCCTCAACTTCGTTGAAATGCTTGTCTCGCGTTGCTAAAGCCAATCCGTGTTGAATGGCGGATGCTGCTATCCAGATATCGTTTTCAGGGATCATACGACCTTTTGCTTGCAACTGAGATTTGATTTCTCCAATAACTTGGGAAGTGATCGTATCACTTATCGTGATTGTGAAATCTCCTGCAAGTCGATTAATTCTGTTCAAGTTTTCTTCAACTCTGGCTGACTTTCTAGCGCCAAAATACAATTCACCAAGTACCACATTACTCAAGAGAATTTCGTCTACCTGCGAAAATAACTCCTGAACCGAGTGGTCCTGTCGAAGCATTCCTATAACCACGTTGGTATCAAACATCATCCTACCAACCATCATGATCTATCCGTTCACAATGTTCTTCTATAGCCGATTCCATCAGGTCTAAATCTTCGTTCGAGATTGAGCCTGCATATTTCAGGAACATCTGGCTCCTTAAAGCTACTAAGTCCTCGGTGCTCGATATGGATGCAGAGACTTCCGCAGGGCGTAGAAAAATTCCATCCTCACGCTCTTCTGCAATCAGCATGGACCCATCCTGAAGATCAAACCGCTCTCGTAATGCAGCTGGAATCGTAAAGACACCACTTTTTCCAACTCGTCCAGTTTCTTTCATCATCAATGCCATTTTCTAATCTCCTGCGCTTCGTACTAAAACCTATACTACATTTTATCAGAGATGTTGTCAAAGCACACCGGGTTCCACCAGAACATGTCAATAATCTCCTCCCTATTCGAAGCCGGCTCCGTTTAACGTGTCCGGTCGGTTTAATTGAATTGGTGACATAACCAATGCTAGTGCACACTATCGCGTTTACCCATTCGGACGAATAACTGCCTTCACCACACTTCTTGATTCAACATCTCGAAGAGCCTGCTCACAAGCATCCAGATCGTAAGATTTGGTAATCAGATTCTCCCATCGGAATCGATCCCCAAAGCGGCTCATGACTTCCATCGATCTCCAGACATGGCTTAGATCACTGCCCCAACATCCCCGTATTTCAAGATGCTTCTTGTTAATGTGCAGATGTGGGTTCAAGCCAATTTCCCCATGGTCAGTGTATTGCCCAACAATGATAAAGCGGCCACCATCTCGAGTAAGTTCACATCCTGCGGGTACTGCCGAAGGATTACCGCTCGCCTCGATCACAATATCGGCTCCCCTGCCACCGGTGGCAGCGCGTACTTTACCAAGAATATCGTCGGAGAGTTGAATGGCTTCATCTGCGCCCATGAGGAGTGCCTGCTGAAGTCGATTCTCCGCGCTGTCCACGACGCCAACCCACCGAGCACCGCTGGAAGCTGCAAGTGCACAGAGGCTCTGACCCACCGGACCAGCACCGAGAATAAGCACGCGATCTCCCAACTTAATCTCTGCCATATCCGTTGCATGGAGTGCTGTTGGCAGTCCGCAACCGCCCCCGATCCACTGGTCCGCACTTACATTCTTTGCGAGTGGAACTATCTTAACTCCCGGCTTGAGGTAGATGGACTCACTCCATCCGCCGAGAAGACCGTCCTTTTCTCCATAGGTAATCCCATAGACCTTGCGGTCTGGACACCGCGTCGATGCCTTCCCAACAAGGCAATACCAGCAATTGAAACATGTCTCGTGCACGTCCAAAAATGTGACCGTCATACCAGGGGTAATCGGATGCCCCCCGATATCGAAAACGGGACCACCCGTTGCTGCGACCTCGCCAATGCTCACGTGACCCGGAATCAAAGGGTAAGGAACTCCTGCCAGCTTGCCATGCCAGAGATGCACATCTGTTCCGCAAACTTCGGATGCGATTGTGCGTAACAGAACGGCGCCCGGTTCCAATTCAGGCTCGGGGTAGAATCGAGTTTCGAGAGACGCGGAGGGCGATGGAATAACTGTTGCACGAACCATGTGAAGACTTCTCCTGAAGCTTAAATCAAAACTTAGGAGAAGTCTACAATATGTTTGAGAGACTTTGCAAACCGATGATTATCAAGCGGTGCTCCATTTCGTGGCACGCGGCATAGACGTACAATCTATGCAGCAGATTCACATGCGTCGAAATCTTCACACAGCCGATATGTCTGGCGTTTTAGTGAATCATGGAGAATGTAGCATCTCCAGCAAGGCTGCCGTCTGAATTGAACGAAGAATATTGTCCAACCAGCTTATCCTGTGCTCCAGTGACCCCACCCGGTGCAAATTTGAAACTCATATGTATCGATGTAGGTGCAGGAGAGATGCATGGAATGATTGCACCAGGCGTACTTAACAGAGCAATCAAAAATCCATCATAGGTTCCGTCGGAATTTGGTGATGATGAGATTGTGCCGACGGCAAGGTAGGAAACGCCGCCGATAACCAGTTTGCCGGGAAACTCGGTGGTGCGGGCATCAGCAGAGAGAGGGTTGCGCTGAAAGTGAATTGGTCCCATTGCGCCGGTTACTGTGGCAAATGTGCCGTCACAGGGTCCGGGTGGGAATGGCGAAAAGGTCGGCGATGTCGGCATAATATGAAGCAGCTGCATCACACCTCTGTCACCCGTACCGGCAATCTGGTAACTTAGAACGGCAACAAAATTGCCGTTTCCTATTGAATTAAAAGAACCTCGCGCCTGAAACGCCGCGCCGGT
>CAISOI010000838.1 GCA_903886985.1 uncultured Chthonomonas sp. | reverse complement strand
GGTCTTTTCCACAATGGCGACAGGACCAACTGTTTCGATTACCTTATCCAGCAATCGCTTTGCAAACTCTGGGTGAGTTATCTCACGACTTCTAAATCGAACTGTAAATTTGACTTTGTCACCGTCCGCAATGAACTTGACCGCATTCTTAATCTTGAATTCAAGGTCATGATCATCCGTACCTGGTCGAAGGTATATACCTTTTAGGTCTCCGCCCTTCTGTTTGGCGTGTTGTTCCTTTTCCTTCTTTGCCGTATCGTACTTATATTTGCCATAGTCCATGATACGACAAACTGGCGGCGTCGCGGTTGGCGAAATCTCAATGAGATCGAGACCTTTTTCTTTTGCCAGGTCTAACGCTTCACGAATCTGAACCACTCCCACTTGACCGTTATTCTCGTCAATTAAGCGAACTTCACGCACACGAGGATAGTCACGGTGAAACTTGGTGATCTGCTCGTTAATCCGAAACTCTTTGTTTATTACTTGTCCCCCTCAGGCCGTAGCCGAATGCCCTGACTGACATGATCAGGCACACAAAAACAATCTACTCACACATAGTGCGATTTCTCGATTGTACCAAATGGGTGTATCGTTGTCAATGCGAAAGTCGCTTTAATCATTTTAAGAGAACCTCAAGCCCCCTGAACATCACTTTTTGATCCGAATAATGCTAATGGGCTTGCGCCCACCGGTCATTGAGGTGGTATACTATCGTTCCAGTGTGGATCGGTAGCTCAGTTGGCAGAGCAGCTGACTCTTAATCAGCGGGCCATAGGTTCAAGTCCTATCCGATCCATTTAATTAGCAAGCGTCTTTGCAAATGTGCCCTCCAGTAAGGAAACTTCTGGAGGGCTTTTTACATTCTCATCCGGTACTTAAGTCGTAATACGTTTCTCTACCCTTGTCGTTAGCGTTGGGAGAAATTATGAATCGCATCATCGCAAACCAGACTGATTCTATTCTTAAGATCGAAAGCAAGAACCCCTCTCAGCCGCACCCGCCGCTCATTTTACGTGGGTTTGAACAGCGTGAAATTGAAGATGTTGTGCTGGACGTTTACAATGTTGACCCGCTGTTAGATGCTGAATCTATCACGATCGACGATGACATGGATTCCCTCTACCGTACAATCAGCTTCACAGTCTTCACCACGATGTTTCTGATAGGCTTTGGAATTGTCAATCTCGGACTTTTACGAAGCCCGACCTGGTGGTGCGGGGTTCTCGGCTTTGACGTCATTATGATTTTCGTCTTGCTCAACAAGAGCGGTTCTTTTCGAGTTATGTTGAGAGCTTGGTCGGACTGGTTTGATTTCGTACAGAACGTTTTCCTCGTTTTGGTGGCGGGCGGCCTATTGCCACTATGGGCCATTTTGCGCTTCACAGAACTCTCCAACGCCCTTAGCACAGGGGCGGCTATTCATCAGTCGATTGAGGTTCCAATAAGAATTTTGCAATTGGCGATTATTATATCTGCGGCCGTTCTCCCCTCTGGGCTCTACTTCATTTACGAGAAACAGAAAGTCGCAGGATTGCGCGAGAGATTCTTCCGTGATGTTCTGCGGATAGATCCCGAGATCCAAACCATTCGTCAGGCGAAAGCAAAATACAATCAGCAGGTTGCAGACACTCTGGGATGCAATGACAACTCTTTTAGCACGCATCGACAAATTAACAGCATTGCTCCTATCATCGCAGCAAACGTAATGCTCTCCATAGGGTGGTTCGTTGCCATTGACCCTTTGGCACCCATTGTACAACTCAAGAATGTGCCTCCATCACAGACACTTTATGAGGCATTACTCCCAAAAGCATCCACTACCAACTATGCATTCCTAGGTGTCTATCTTTTCAGCCTAACCATGATCTACTACCGCTACGTTCGCTCAGACCTGAAACCCAGGGCTTACGGTAACGTGATCGTTAGAGTAGTCACAGCAATATTGGTTGTGTGGGCGCTAAACGGCGGAAAGAACAGCTCCTCTCCAAGGGAGTTGCAGGCAGCATTTGCAATTGGTCTAATCTCTGACCTTGGAATATCT
>CAISOI010000837.1 GCA_903886985.1 uncultured Chthonomonas sp. | reverse complement strand
GGAACATTATGCGAACGATCTCATCCTGAATGGAGTGCTGCATATTCTCAAACATCTCAAAGGCTTCTTTTTGGTAGACCACAAGAGGATCCTGTTGAGCATAACCTCGTAGGAAGATACCTTCTCGCAAGTAATCCATAGCGGCAAGATGTTCCATCCACTTGTCATTGATAGTTCTCAATGCAAAGTGGCGCTCGAAATTTCGCATGACAGTAAGATCACCTGAGACTTCACCCATCATTGCTTCTTTTTGATTATAAGCGTTTGTGACGGCTTCGTAGATGAAGTCTTTCAGTTGATCGCTGGATTTGCCCTTTAAGTCTTCGACTTCTACATAATGACTAATTGGGAAGTATTCTTCCATTCCGATGAAGAGTTCGTCCAACGGCCATGTCGAAGGTTGCTCTGAAGTAGGGCAGAACAGGTCCACAGAATCATCGACGGTATGTTTCAGGAAGCCGAGGATTGTCTCCTTGAGGTCTGCGCCTTCCAGAATGCGGCGGCGCTCTTTGTAAATAATCTCGCGCTGTCGATTCATGACGTCGTCGTATTGAAGAACTGATTTGCGGCTTTCGAAATGGTGCTCTTCCACTTTCTTCTGGGCGCGCTCAATCATTTTGGAGAGAATGCGTGCATCCATTGCTTCGTGGTCAGGCCATCCTTTGAGCAACGGCGATTGTGTTCTATCACCGAACAGTCGCCAGAGTTCGTCTTCCATAGAGACATAGAAGCAACTCGCCCCAGGATCACCCTGTCGACCGGCACGACCGCGCAACTGGTTGTCAATACGGCGGCTTTCGTGTCGTTCGGAGCCGAGAATATAAAGACCCCCGACTTTGGAAACTTCAGCCGCGGCAGCTTTATGGGATTCCGGATCGAGTGTAGTGACGGTCGCAAGAACGGAACCCGGCATACCACCACGTCGCCAGTCTTTCAACTGGTCTTCACGGTAGATTTCATGATCGAATTCGTCATCTTCTTCCGGAGTGGCTTCAGAATCGGATTCGTCGACGGTGACCGGTGCCAACTCCGCTTCTTGCCCGGGTGGAAGTTCAAGATTATGTGGTCGACCGCCTAAAAGGATATCGACACCACGACCTGCCATGTTAGTTGCGATGGTGATAGCGCCTTTTGCACCAGCACCCGCAATCATTGCAGCTTCTTTTTCGTGATACTTCGCGTTCAAAACATTGTGTCGGATACCAAACTTGAGAGCCTCGTCGATGTGTGACCTTGTTTCAGGATTGACATCCAGTTCGAGCATCTTCATGATTTCGGTGACGTTGGCATCATTCAGAGGATCTTCGTTAATGCCGAGTTCTCTAGCAAGTGGTACCAATTTACCGAGCGTAAGTTTGTCGAGATCGGTATTCAAAATCTCGGTCCACTCGGCCTGTTTCTCTTTGGAAATACCCTTGGAGGCTTCCATCTTTTTGCGGATAAGCGTAACCATGCAGAGCACCTGGAGGTACGTGGCGCCAATGTAATCAGAGACTTTTTCGGACATCTCGATGGATCGGGTACCTACGAGAACAGGCTGTTGTCGCGCATAGAGCCCGAGGATCTCGCCGGCAATTCCTCGCCATTTGTGTTCCGCGCGCTTGTAGATGACATCTGGAAGATCTTTTCGAATCATCGGGCGATTCGTAGGGACCATAACGACGTCCAAACCATAAATCTTTCGGAATTCGTCTTCTTCCGTTTTTGCAGTACCAGTCATTCCGGCGAGCTTCAGATAGAGTCGGAAGAGATTCTGGAAAGTGATGGTAGCGAGTGTTTGAGACTCGTGCTTCGGCTTCAGCCCTTCTTTGGCTTCGATGGCTTGATGGAGACCGTCCGAATATCGGCGACCGAACATCAAGCGTCCGGTGAATTCGTCCACGATGACAACTTCGGGACCTTCATCGGTGGCTTTGATAACATAGTCGATATCGCGCTTAAAATGGGCGTGGGCTTTCATCGATGCGGTTACGTAGTGCATCAGCTCCGGATTATCGGCAAGGTTATCCACATTGAGGAGCTTTTCCATCTTTGCGATACCGTTATCGGTGGGACTGACGGTTTTCTGCTTTTCGTCAACGAGGTAGTCGAAAATTGGATTGTTTCGGTCGGAATTGGGATCATCCTTTTCCGCCTGCGATTTTGCGTCTACGCCGGTTTTGAGGGTGCGGATGACACGATCCACAACACGATAATTGTCGGTATTGTCTTTGGTGAAACCAGAGATGATAAGCGGAGTACGCGCCTCATCAATAAGGATGGAGTCGACTTCGTCGATGATGGCGAAATGCAGCTCGCGCTGGACAAGATCGGCAGCGTCAAACGCCATATTGTCGCGGAGATAGTCGAAGCCAAATTCGTTGTTGGTACCATAGGTGACGTCGCAGGCATATGCCTGTCGGCGGTGGCAGGGGCGGCTATATGCGAATCGTGGGTCTGGATCGTCATATTCGGGGTCGAAAATGTATGAGCCACCTTCATCGCCTGTCTCCGGGCTTTGACCCTGAATCATTCCGACGGACATCCCGAGGAAGTGATAGATGGGACCCATCCAGACGGCTCCAACTTTGGAAAGGTAGTCGTTGGCTGTGACCAGGTGGGCGCCTTTGCCTGCGAGTGCATTTAGATAGAGCGGGAGGGTCGCCATGAGGGTTTTGCCCTCACCGGTGCGAAGCTCGCCAATACGTCCATCATGCGTAACCATACCACCGATGAGCTGCACATCATAATGGCGCTGGCCGATGGTTCGTCTTCCCGCTTCGCGCACTACGGCGAAAGCTTCTGGGAGGATAGCATCCAGCACATCGTCGAGTGCTTTGCGGGTTCTATCTTTGCGTTCGGATTCGAGGACGCCGGATTTCTCTAACTCTTCGAGTTTGGCGGTCCATTCCTTCGTGACACGTTCGCGGAATTCGTCTGTTTTCGCGCGGAGTTGAGCGTCGGTAAACTTCAGAAGTTGCGGCTCCAGAGCGTTGATCTCTTCGACAACCTTTTTATACTTCTGAATGTCGCGCTCGTTATTATCAAAAAATTTGCGGAGCCAGTCCATGAATCACTTTCCTATCGGGTGCAATCACCAACAGCATATGTAATGGGTATATTTTAAAATCGTGTGAAGCTTAATACGCTCGGCGAGGATTAAAAATTGCGGTTCCGCAGCGGGCGATCCAAATATCTGTCTCACAACAGAAACCGCCGATCCACTCCCATCTAAGAGCGTCGGCGGCTTTAAGCCTGTACATTATACCCGCCAACGGCGTTAAAAGACGAATGGGGGAAACAGCTGAACGGCCAAAGTCTAGAATGGGCGAATCGAGGAATGGGAGCAAAGGCTCTGATTCTCGGAAATCGCTAACTAGGTATTTAGTTGTGTTGGCGGCAATTTACATGGATGGACCTGATAACGGCTTGAGCAGATGGCGACAGCCATCTGCTCGCTAATCTTTGACCTTCATCAGAGTGGAATTCTCGAGGACGCTGTCCCAGCGAATTGCCTTACTCCGCAATACAATACTAAGCTCAGCCAGGACATATGCCTTAAACGGAGGAGGACAGGTTCCGT
>CAISOI010000836.1 GCA_903886985.1 uncultured Chthonomonas sp. | reverse complement strand
TCCATGAAGCACTGGCTAATCTGCATAAGACTATTCAACTCCAGATCCGTTCCAAAAACGGAGAAACCGTGGCGGCCCCATTCAAGCACCCTGACGTAGTAGACGGAGCAGCAGGTATGGCGTTTATCGAAGCTGCGGTTGCCAGTAGTCATAACAATGGAGCTTGGACTTCCGTTACTCCGGTTGATTAAGTTCCAACTTAACCTAAATTCTATTATCAGTGAAACATGCCGACGCATATTTGTGTCGGCATTTTCTTTATTGGTCGAGGGTACACGATGTCCATCGTAAATATGACAGCGGCGTATGAGACTTGGCTGAGACAGTACATGCCGATTGTCGAGGAAGACTTAAAGCTAAAGCACGACGAAATGGCAAAGGAACCTTTCAGTTTCTTTCGCGCAACGTTCTACCGATGGATCCAACTCTGGCAAAGGCATTGCAGTGAACTCAACCTGGCACCTCAAGTTCTAGGGGTCGGTGATCTCCATGTGGAAAATTTTGGTACATGGCGCGATTCCGAAGGTCGATTAGTATGGGGAGTAAACGACTTTGATGAAGCCGCCAATGTGCCCTACACCATGGATCTCGTACGACTTGCGGCGAGTGCCATTGTTGCGATCCAATATACAGAAAGCCTCACAACATTCAAGGAACGCGCGTGCGAGAACATTCTAAGGGGATACACAGAGACAATCGGTACCGCATTAACAAACGGAATATCGTCCATTGAACCGATTGTGCTTGCTGAAGAGAATCCGTGGCTTCTCGGCATTGCAATGGCACAGATTAAGGACCCGGAAGAATTCTGGAAAAAGTTGTTGAGTGAGACAGAACTGAATGATGAGGAAGTGCCTGACTCAATAAAACAGGTCGTGATCGGAACGTTTCCACAGCCAGTGACAATGCTGAAGTGGAGACGGAGGCAGGCAGGACTAGGCAGCCTCGGAAGACCGCGATATACGGCGATTGCCCACTGGACAGGCGGAAATATTTCCCGCGAAGCAAAACGGATTTGCCCTTCGGCAATGAACTGGGATTCTTCTACGCACAATGTTAGCACAATCCACTATCACGAAATTATAGACCGTGCGATTCGTTGCGTCGATCCGCAATTGAGACAGAGTGACGACTGGATAATCCGACGTCTGGCACCAGACTGCTTAAGGATACGCCTCGTATCCATGCCCGCGGACCATGAATATGGGTTCCTTTATGCGATGGGACGGGAAGTAGCAAATGTGCATATTGGAACTCCAGAATCGATTTCAGCGATTGTAAAGCACCTCAATCAACTGCAAGATGAGAATTTGGACTGGTTATATAGGTCTGCGATGACCATGGCTGCCAAGACAATCGATGATTTTGAAGATTGGAAAGCGCACCATGCGACAGTAGAGGCCAGAGCCAAATGATCTTAATGGGTCTAATGTCTGGAACGAGTGTGGACGGTATAGATGCGGCTATTGTAAATATCTCGGGTGATCCACCTAACCTTGTCGTGAAGCAAAGAGGATTTCTCACTGTCCCTTATTCGCATGAAATGCGTGATGCACTATTAAGTGCAACTGAAAGGGAAAGTCATGCTGGCAAGCTCTGCGCAGCACATGTCGCGTTGGGTCAAATGTTTGCGAGTGCCGCTCAACTCTGTGCGCAACAAACCGACATAAAACTTTCAGAAATCGACGCCATCTGCTGCCACGGGCATACTTTCTGGCACCAGCCGAATGAGGTTATGTTTGGTGGAATGTCCATACGAGGAACCTTACAGCTAGGAGATGCGGCAACAATTGCAACTCTTACCGGCCTGCCTGTTGTGTATGATTTTCGTTCGGCTGACATGGCCGCCGGAGGACAAGGGGCGCCGTTAGTACCATTTGCTGACTGGGCATTGTTCCATAACCCAGACGAAAATCGCGCCATTCAAAATATTGGCGGTATCAGCAATGTCACGTATCTTCCCGCGAGTGGTGACAAAAGCTCAGTGATTGCATTCGATACCGGACCGGGCAACATGCTGATTGACCTTGCTGCACAACATGTGTCCAATAACCAACTGCCGATCGATTTTAATGGCGAGATGGCAGCCGCTGGAATCTTAAATGACATGATGGTCCGCGAATTATTAACGACGGATCCATTCCTGCAACGCGTGCCTCCAAAATCCACTGGCCGCGAACTGTACGGTAAAGAGTATTTCTACCAACACGTCTTGCAGATAGCCGACGATTACGATGTGAGTGGAAATGATCTAGTATCTACTTTAACCGCATATACGGCGCAATCGATTGCAATAGCATACGAGACTTTTCTGCCGCAAGGTGTGGATCGAGTCATCGTCGGTGGAGGCGGCACAAAGAACTTGACTTTGATGAAGATGTTTGGAGATGCGGTGGATCCGGCGATCTTGACCGGTTGTGATGACTATGGAATTAACTCGGAGGCGAAGGAGGCGATTGCATTCGCAATATTAGGATATGAAACGCTTAACCACAGACCCTCCAACATCAAATCTGCTACTGGAGCCAAGCGGGAGGTGATACTTGGTTCAATCGTTAAGCCGACGGCGGTAAGGTAGTAATCGGAGGTTTGATTATTCTAATTCTCCGGGTGATACGGGGCTTCCGTACAGTGTTGCTTGCACTTCGTTTCCGCCCTGTCGTAGCTCTACTCCGGCTAGGGGAACTACCGTTCATTTTGATATTGCCGCCATCTACTGCCATCAATCTCAACTGTGTTATCCCGGTGGGCCGACTACCCACTCCCAGAGTAAATTGACCACCAATCTGTCCGCCCAGACTTCGCAGGTTGATTACCAGTGGTGATGGGCCCTGAACCGAGCTACTGGCATTCTGAGACAGCTTAATATCATAATTGCCATCTACTCCGGAGAATGTCCCGGAATACGCCATCGGATGACCGATAGTGCGTTCCCAGGTAGCGGTAGCAGAGTTGTCGTGGTTTAAATTCAAACTGAACGCTGCATCCCCCGTCATGAGATGTCCCTCGTACACTTCAAGGATCTTAGGTGGAGTTGGTGTCGTCGATTTCGTGACGTCAGGTGTAACCCCAGTACTGGTTGCTACAGTGGTTGTCGGGGAAGTCGGTGACTTTGTGCCAGAACCTTTTTTTTGCGATACGGCAGGTGTTCCTGAAAGCTTGGGGGCCGGAGCTTTGTTATTCAAGTTCTGAAAGATGACTCCCAATTCAAAACTATGATCCGGAACGGGTGATGT
>CAISOI010000835.1 GCA_903886985.1 uncultured Chthonomonas sp. | reverse complement strand
TCTTGTATATTACGGTTTGAGCAATACACGTAATCGGACCTCCGAAGAGAAGGCAAAATACAACGATCAGATATTTTTTCATTTTGACCTCGAACCGGAGTGGACCCCATTTTCTATACACTTCCTTGCGTGAGTTTCATGCTGGTCGATTGAGGTTCTACACCCTAGACGTTTTCATGCGGGTTGCGACGTTGTAGCCCATTTTTCACCCACATGCGACATAATGATACGGTGAGAACCTTACGGACAAGGCATATCTACAAACCAGTTGGACCAAATGGTCTTCCCAGCAGCATCCTCTAATCGAAATTCGAGCCTTCGAATCGGACCAGCACCATTTGGTTGCAGTAAATTTATCACCTTATAGGTTGCCACAGCCCCGCTGGTAATAATTCTTCGAATGTTAGATGGAAAGTACCTTCTAATATCGCGGGCAATGTTTGAAGTGATAAGTAATCCAGCGGGGGAGGTTGCTGCTCGCATCAGGTCTGGCCGTGAATGAAATAGCGCGAGATGACCTCTGCAATTTGCCACTGCCCTATGTGCGGGAATCGTCGTACCCATTCGCAGGATTTGGTTAGTTGTCAGCGTGTCACTAAGTTTGGCAAGTAGGTCAAAGGGGAGGAATTCATTGCGCTTAGACGACTTTTCTATCTCATTTATGACTTTAAGTGGTACCGGCCCATCTTCAAATGGCCAATTTCTCGAACTGAGAATGAGCAGGTTGCCGAACCATTTATACATGATTCGATAATTCCAGTTCAAATCTAAATAGTCTTTCAAAGTGATTCCACCAATCGTATGAATGAGGTTTTTATCTTCTTCAGTAGGTAGTCGAAGCACGATATTGAGATGGGATTTTGAACACAGCTCATCCAGACGGCGACAGAGAGTTCTTATCCAATCTGGATCGTCACTATAAGGATCTGCCGGAGTTATTTCGCCTGTATTGGGTGTCTCTTTGGAAGTCCGCGCAAGCTCGAAAAGGCGTTTCTCTAATGAAGAAACTGGTGAATCACTGTCCATTATCCATGAATTTCGCAGCTTTTCCCAGTACTGTTTAATACGATTCGGTGATGAACCTAAAACAGTATGTCCTATACTGCTGTTCACAGTATACGCTTTTATGTTGGGTAGTCCAAAGATCGTTGTCGAAGTCAAAAAGAGCGTCCCCGGGTTGTACAGTGCACTGTGGGGAATAGACGTTTTGTTAAGAAATTCTTTGTTGACCTTCTCATAGTATTCTCTTGATTCCTTTGGAACACGATCAAATGGAATTTCGAGATCCCCATCACCTTCCAAGGTTTCTTTAATTTCATTTATTGGCATACAGTCTCGCATCGATCGAATGTCTATCCAGAGTCTCTCAAGATTGGTTGCATTGTACCGTTCAAAATTATCCTCCACATCCATCGCAAACATTTCACGGACGGCGGCGTTCCTTTGTTCGGTGCTGCCGTCCACAGCATCATACAATTTCTGAAGATCAATCAAAAATTTTTCAAAAATTTCGGCACGTAACCTCGCCCGCAAGTCCCTGGATGCCTTCGTGTACGACAAAGTATATTGATAGCTTCCGTTCTTATTTGAACGATTCCATTGCCACGGAGCATTTTTGTAGCTCATCGCACTCCAGATTCCGTTAAGAAGTTCGTGAACAGTGATGGAATCGGCTTTTATCACGATCTCTTCGTCACCTGATCCGTCGGAGGTGTGACTCTCTATAGAAATGTGAGATTGAGCAGCAACAAGAGTAAGTGCACGACGGATGGTCAACTTGCCGGTTGAGACGTGGATTTTTGCGGAAAGACGTGGATCAGACCTTATCCACGCAGAGGATATCCCATAATCCTCTAACAAGGGCTTCGTCTTGTATATTACGGTTTGAGCAATACACGTAATCTGGCATCCGGCAATAAGGCAGAATGCAGCAATTAGGTATTTATACATTTCTTCCTCAGAGATTCACGAAAAAGAGAAACGTCAGGTATCCAGTACGGATACCTGACGATATGATGAATGTCTATTAGTTGCCGCCGCCGCCCAGTCCACCGTCGACGATATGAATATATATTTCCCAAAAATCCTCTGCGGTGTCATATCCTTCTACGGCGGTGGTTGCATAAACGTTACGTGTCCACCATCCTTCACTCAACGTTCCCACAACAGGATTACTTGCGAGAGATGTGATCGCACCGTCGCAATTACCCAGTGCATCAGTGTGATATATAAAATCAATTACTTGACTGCCATTGCCGGATAGTGCATCTCTAATCCCGTTTTGAATCGTGGAAGTTACGATGTAATCAGCATTTGGTTCAAGATTTCTTAGGTTGACACTATGAGCGGATCCCGCCGTAAAAATAAAATTGGTAGCGGTAGTTCCAGTGTACGTAGCATGAAATGTAGGCAGAACCAAATGGACAAACGTTATAACGTCAGCGCGAACGATTGACTGATACCCGCACAACATCAAACCGACACTAAAGACTGCAACAACTAAACTCTTAATTGACATCTTACATACTCCTCATGGTAGGGTTGCCATGTACGGCAACATGGAAGAAAGAGTAACGACTTGTTCGGTATTGTCGTTACATGACGATTGACGACGTTCTGAGTAACTGATGATCAGGATCAATTATCAATTATCAATTATCAATTATCAATTATCAATTATCAATTATCAATTATAGCTATAGTCAATAGCGTTGTCAATATCTCCGACAAAAATCATGTACTACACTCTCGCCGTTTTCATTCGCGTTGCGACGTTGTAGCCCATTGTCCATCCACGTTCTGCAAGGATATCCTGTTGATCTTCATCCATGAGATCTGAAATTCGCAAAGGTTTTACTTTCTCAACATAAAATGAAACACCCACTCCGCGCCGTTGAATACGTCCCCGCACAAATACGGCGGGTGCGGTAATTAGCACGGGAGTGCAGGTGTCTATTGCCTCGCCCGCACAGGTCGCTTGAAGCATTCCGGTTTCGTCTTCCAGAATGGTATAGAGACAACCTTTGCCGTTGCGGGTGGGCGGGCGATGTGGCCGCACATTCAACCCCGCGACGGTGATTCGTTCACCGTGGCGCGCATTCCGTCCCTCTTCCGCAGTTCGGATATTCCATTTATTGAGCTTCTCTCGAAGATAAGCAAATACGTGACAGTCGGCACAGACCCCGGTCAGCCGCCATTCCCAGAGGAATCGATCCCATGGGGTAAATTCATTAATATCCCAGGCAATAGGTGTCTCAATCCCCTGGTGCGACCATTGAATGGCAGATTGCCCTTTTCCGGAAATATTAATTCTATAATTATGCGCCAGTGCAATTGTCTCCGGAAGTCGCCAAATTAAGCCCCGGCGCGCTTCATGCAGTCTATCAAAAGCGCCGCTGAGAATGAGATTTTCCAATCTGTCTCGTCGGATCAGAACTCGTACACAAAAATCGAGAAGCGAAGTAAATGGTCCTTCCGCACGCGCTTGGAGTATGGTGGTGATGTCCTCTTCCGCAAGTTCCGATATTAACCGTAGACCGAGCCGAATGGCATCCGGCTCTTCCGCAAAACATTTATCTTCGCTTCGGTTAATATCTACTGGGCGAATATCTACGCCTCTTCGCCGCGCTTCGCCTGCCAGTGTATTTGCGGTGTAATAGCCCATCGGCTGATGATTCATTAGCCCCGCAAAATATTCCGCAGGATGGTGGACCGAAAGAAATCCGCTGCGATACCCGGTCAGGCTGAAGCTGGCGGCGTGTCCCTCGGTAAACCCATAGCCAGACCATCCATCAATCTGGTCAAAAATCAGGTTAGCGCGCTCTTCGGTGAGATCAGAAAAAGTCTGCATCGAGTTCTGCACAAATTCCATCCGCGCTTCGTCCATCTTGCCGAGTTTGTCGCGACGGGTAAGACTTTTGCGGAAGCGGTCTGCCTGTGTATCTGTGCAGGCAGTCATAATCCGCACAACATCATTTACCTGTTCCTGAAAAACGATGCAGCCATAGGTTTTATTGAGCGGTTCTGCCAGCGCAGGGTGGAGCAGATCCGAGCGCATCCATCCATTTCGGCACGCGGTAAATCGCTGGACAATATGCCCGCGAATGGGGCCTGGACGGATAAGTGCGACAGAGGCGACCATATCCTCAAAATGTTCGGGCTGGAGCACAACCGCGAGTGCCATCTGAGCGGCGCTTTCGAATTGGAAAGTGCCGACCGCTGAGCCAGAGCGGAACATTTTGTAGGTGAGCGGGTCGCTCATGGGAATTCGATCATAAGAGAAAAATCTACCCGCCTCAGCGCCTTCACGAACCATATCTGTCTTGCGAATATCTATTTCAGCATCCCCAATAGCAGAAAGAGTTCGCAGCGAGAGAACATCAAACTTGATCGCACCGAGCTCTTCCGCATCGTCTTTGTCGAGTGTCCAAATCTGAGTAATTCCACGGGCAGATGGGGAAATGGGCGCAATGCGAGAGAGCGGCACACTGCTGATAACTATGCCGGACGAATGCGTACCCAAATGGCGAGGCAGTCCCGCAATCCTACCGCAAAGATCAAAAAGCAGCTTGAATCGCTCTCGCATGGCGATATGTGGGCGCAATTCCGGGCGCGTTTCGAATGAACTTTCGATCGACCCGGCTTTAATATGTTGATGCAGATTATTCGAGAAGAATTCCAGCGCATCCGCAGGAAGCTCCAGTGCTTTGCCGATATCCCGCACAGCCGAACGCGCCCAGAAGGTATGAAATGTGCAGACCATTCCCGTATATGCGTCACCATATTTTCCAACAATATGCCGAAAAACATCGTCGCGATATTCTGAAGGAAAGTCCATATCGATATCCGGCAGCTTTCCGGGTGAGAGAAATCGGGCAAAGGGCAGCCCGCGCGCAATGACATCGACATCTGTAAGGAAGAGCGCATAGGCGGCGCAGCTATCCGCTGCAGACCCACGCCCCGTGACGCGAATTCCCTGCTTTCGTGCCCAGCGGACAACTTCCCAGACCATGATGAAATAGTCGGAATACCCCATGGAGGTAATAACAGACCATTCATGATTCAGGCGAGCGAGAACCTTTTCGGGAAGCTTCCCATAGCGTGCGGCGGCTCCTTTCATAATTAAATGGTAGAGATAATCGGACGAATCGTCAAATCGTGCGGGAATAGTGCTGCGCGGCGTAATATCGCCAATTTTCGGCAGGGCACGGCTGCATGTTTCCGCAATCCGCATGGTATTGCTCAACGCATCGGGTCGCCAACCGAAAAGCTCCTGCATCTCCTGTTCGGATTTAAGGTAACGTTCCGCATTGAAAGGGCGGGAGGGATGCGGTGTCGTGAGCGTCACCTTTGCGGCAATGCACCGAAGAGTATCGTGGGCATTAAAATCCTCACGGACCCGATAATGGACATTATTGGTAGCCACCACCTCCACGCCAAGATGGTCCGCGAGCTGTGCCAGCTCCCGACAGACGCGATAGGATTCCGGCGTGAGATCATCCTGGAGTTCGATTTTGAAATTCCCCGGACCAAATGCCTCCTTCAATCGCTTTGCAAGACGGAGCGCCTCGGAATAGCGGCGCGTTCGTACCAGTGTGGAGATCGCTCCTAAGCGGCAGCCGGAGAGGCAGATGATATCGGGGTTAAGCTCTGCCTCTTCTGCGAACAGTTTCTCCCACGGAAGCGCGGATGAGAGCCGCCCACCACAGGTGAAGGCAGCAGTTATGTGCATACATATTCGGGCGTATCCCTCGGCAGATCGAGCGAGCAGTGTAAGATGCGTGCCGTCATCAAGTGTGAGTTCGGTGCCCAGAATGGGAATGAGACCATAGGCTTCGCAGGCATTGGTGAATTTCACTGCCGCCGCGACACTGTTGTGGTCGGTCATGGCGAGCGCAGGCATTCCGAAGGAGGCAGCCTGCCGCACCAGCGCTTCAATTTCGCTCGCGCCGTCCAAAAAGCTATAGGGTGTATGTAGATGTAAATGTGTAAACATATGTCTACATTTCAGTTTACACAGAGTCTTTGCGATTGTAAAGTGGGGAGCAAGAATCGAAGAATAAAAAAGCCCTGCGCCCCGATCTACGGGCCACAGAAAATATCAGCCCATCTCAACAACTCCAATTCATCGTCGACAAATGGCATTCCATCCCAACAGAAACCGCAAAAGAGGAATCTAGTTTAGATCAATGGAACTTCATCGAAATTAGTTACTTTATGCATTTTTCTTTGGAGGCTCCAATGCGTACTCGTTTTTCGCCATTTATTCCGTCTATTTTGGTTTTACTCTCGGGCTGCGGTGGTGGCGGCGGACTGCTGTCATCAGGCACCGGAGGCGGAGGTGCACCCGTTACTCGCGCCGAAGAAGGAACAGCAAAGTTTCGAGTGGATGTTAATTCTGGCAAAGTAGATGTTATTCCCCTGGGCGGCTCACGTGCAACGCGTGCAGTTTTTGCCGGCTCCGCTATCAGTTTCAACAGCACTACACTGGTAGATGATGCGGGTGGAACGGGGCGTAAGACAATCTCCGTCTCACTTCAAAATAACCGTGGTGAAACCATCGGCCAAACTCCCAACGGGCGCAATGGTGGTTTACGGGTAATGTTTGGAGCTATTACCAACACGTCAACCACGAACCTGAAAGCCTACACCAATGTCTCGACAATTGCCGGAACCGGTAGTGCCGGAACCACCGATGGGTCATCTTCCAACGCCCAGATTAACACTCCAAACGGTACGACAGTAGATCCTGCAACAGGCGCAGTCTATTTCACATCACAAGGCGACAGTCGAGTTCGCAAAGTTTTAAGTGGATTCGTTTCCACAGTTGCAGGCGGCGGGGATGATCCTGTCAACGGGGTCGGCAATCGAGTGCTGTTAATGAACCCAACAGGAATTGCCTGGAACCCGGTGGACGGCAGTCTGATTGTCTCCGAGTATTCCGGGCAACGCATCCGCAGAATTACACCGGATGGGCGCGCTTCCTTAATTGCCGGCACAGGAACCATAGGTAGTGCGGATGGAGCCGGAGATGTCGCAACGCTCACCTATCCTACGGGAGTCGCGATCGATTCGAGCGGCAATATCTATGTTGCGGAAAGCTACCGCGTCCGTAAGATCAGCTTTACAGGGACAGATCGAAAAGCTGCTTCGTCTTACACAGTTGCATCATTGGCAGGAAACGGCGCATTTGGAGCTGTCGATGGCACCGGTTTCTCTGCCAGCTTTGGTGGTTTGAGTGGCATAGTATTTGATTCCTATTCCAATGCGCTGTATGCCACCGATTCTGCAAACAATCGAATTCGACGGGTAAGCCTAACCGGTGATGTCTCCACCATTGCTGGAACCTTCGCTTCAGGTACGACCGACGGACCCGGTAACACTGCCTCCTTTACAGTTCCGAAGGGCATAGCGTCCATTCAAGGCATTCTGTTCATAAGTGATAATGCGGGACAGGATATCCGAATGATGCGTCTGGTAAACAATTCTGCACCCGCATCTGCTGCAAGTTGGCGCGTGATGACGATTGCTGGTACAGGATCCACTGGAGGCGCAGACGGTGTCGGCAATGTGGCAACATTCAACAAACCTAACCTGATAAGCAGCGACCAGAGCGGAAATATCTACGTTGCAGACCAACTTAGTAATAAGATTCGACTCGTTGTTGCACCGAACGGATTTAATTCTCTTGGGAATGGAACGAGCGGTAGCAGCACCGATATCCCCGTGCTCTCCAATGCGGACGGCGTAGTGCCCGATGCCAACCAATCTCTCGGGGGGGCATATATTACATATCCGGGAGCACTCACCTCAGGAGCTTCTACACCCGCAAAGTCATGGGGATTTGTCGTTCCAAATGGTGTGACGAACTTTGAGTTCAGTGTGACAGTTGAAGCAGTGACGAGCACTCTAGCGCAGACGGATAGTGTCTCCAATGCTGGCCCAACAGGTGCAGGGTCACCTAATGTGTTGGTGAGTACTGTAGCGGGAGTCACGGGCGTTTCCGGAAGCGTTGATGGTTCTGGTACAATTGCCAGATTTGACAATCCAATGGGTGTGGCAGTGGATCAACACGGTGTTACCTACGTTGCATGTTACGGCTCACATACTATCAAAAGAATCGGCACAGATGGAAATGTAACTACCATCATTGGTTATAGTGGCAACGCCGGTAGCTTGGACGGGACCGGCAATCTCTCAACTTTAAACGGTCCCAACCAGATTATTACGAATGCTGCAGGCACTGTGCTTTATAGTACTGATTACCTTGGAAACCGTATTCGTAGAATTGTACTAACTGGATCTGATCCATCGGACAGTGCAAGTTGGACTGTTTCAACTATTGTGGGCAGCGCCGGAATCGGGTTAGTTAATGGAAGTGGAATTGACGCAAAAATATATAGTCCTGCTGGCATCGTCCAGGTTGGCAATTCGCTATTTGTAACAGAGAACAAGGGACACCGTATCCGCCGGTTGACCTATACTGGCGGTGATCCAAACAATGGTGCCAACTGGCAGGTGACCGTTTATTCGGGTGATGGCTCCATCTTGGTTCCTCTTGGAGCATACAACGATGGCAGTATTGCGGCTGCTCGGTTCTCCTCTCCATGGCAAATAACTGCGGATCGTACCGGTACACTCTACGTCGCAGACCGTGGTAATAACCGAATCCGAAAATTGACTGCTGGTGGAGTATCATCATTTGCTGGTAGTTCCGCCGGTTATTCCGATAATGCTGTGGGAACATCCGCCAACTTCAATGATCCGCGTGGAATAACTGTCGACAGCGCAGGATATCTGTATGTTGCAGATGCCAACTATGTCATTCGGAAGATATCTCCAACTGGAGCAGTAACAACAATAGCAGGTTCGACAACTTCGGGTTCGTTAGACGGAACTGGTGCTGTCGCACAGTTTAATCAATTAATGTCATTGGCTGTTACGTCGGATGGCACTATCTATACTGCTGACCAGAACAATGCTAACATCCGAAAGATTAGCCGTATCATCGGTACGCATTAACCATTCAACAGTCCTCAAAAAGTATCAGCCGCTCCGGTTCAATCGGAGCGGCTATTTTCTCACTTCTTCCTTCCCGGTTGTGCGGGTGACATGGGAAATATAGCCACGTTGAACTATTCTCCTGCAGTGATATCAGATACGAACCACCAACATGTATGTCGCAGGCGGAGGAAAGGGCCGAAAAAAAAGTTCCAGCCACCTTTCCGGATTTGCCAACCCCAAACGAGTAGTAAAGTATAGGTACAAAACATCAGAGCGTTGGTCCGATCAGCCGGCGGTTTGAAGCAGGATTCACTTCCTATCGGGCTTGTTCCAAAAAAAATTAAAAATTCTAGGAACATTCTTGCAACCCGTGATGTCTATGATAAGTAGACAAAGATATACTTAAAACTAGGTGACGTACCTTAACATACAACAACTAAATATCGCAAACCGTCGGTCCGATCAGCCAACCGTTTGAACCCGGGCTCAATTTCGTGCAGCCGCCCAAAGTTGCATCCAGCATTACTCGTAGGGGCCGGCCCTCGTGCCTGCCAAAAATAAAACACAATTGAATACGTACTGGTGAACTGAGAAAAAAGCGTTTGCGCAAGCGCTCCCATTCCTCCTTTCACCCATTCAGGACTTTAGTCGTTGCCGTTATCCTGTCCATCCATGTTAAAAGACCGTCGCCGTTGTGATAAAAATTAAATACGCACCAAGCGAATTCGGAGAACAAAGCCTTCGGCCAGGGCTCCCATTCACCCATTCGCCTTTGATGTTTCACCCATTCAAGATCAAAAGGGTCTATCAGTTCACAATCTTTCCGTGTCCAGATATGACG
>CAISOI010000834.1 GCA_903886985.1 uncultured Chthonomonas sp. | reverse complement strand
CCGAATTGGCTCCAGCCCCGCATTCAATATCTCGGTAAGTTCGCGCTTGCTCTGCATGCATCCGCGCTCGCCAGCACGATCCTCGTCCCATGATTGTTGGTATCCAGTCGGATCGAAGATTTTGCGAAGTTGACAGACTGCACACGACTCAGGAATTCCGGGATCGGTTTTGCGCAGCTTGGTCTCCGTCGTGAAGGCAGAATTAACTTTTTTCGCAACGGTGTCCGCGTCGTCCGAAAGGTAGATCGCATTCCCATAACTCTTGCTCATCTTGCGGCCGTCGAGACCGGGCAGCACTCCGGTTTCCGCCGAAATAAGTGCTTGAGGTTCGGGGAAGATATCGCCATAGATGTGATTGAATCGCCGTGCAATCTCGCGTGTCAGCTCCAGATGAACTGCTTGGTCTTTTCCAACGGGAACCACGTGAGCCCGATAAATCAGAATGTCCGCCGCCTGCAATACTGGATATCCCAACAACCCAAAAGAGATCGACTCCTCGTTCAGGTTCAAATTTTCGCGCTTCTCTTTAAAGGTTGGAACACGCTCCAACCATCCCAACGGCGTAATCATCGAGAGCAAGAGGTGGAGTTCGGCATGTTCTTTGACCTGGCTCTGAAGAAAAATGGCGCACTTCTCAGGATCGAGCCCCGCTGCAATGTAGTCCGATGCAACCTGAATCGAGTTCTCAGCAATCTCCTCAGTCCGATGATAGAGTGTCGTAAGCGTGTGCCAATCCACGATGCAGCAGAACATTTCGTAATCATTCTGTAATCGCACCCATTGTCGTAGGGCACCTTCCAGATTGCCGAGATGCAAAATCCCGGTGGGCTGCATACCGCTTAAGAGTCGCTTTTGAACCAATTCACTATCTCCGATGAAATTTGTGCGAACTTACGATCCGATGAGAATTTTTGCCATTGACAACACCGAGGGCGAAATGAGCGATCGCAAAACACCCGGTGCCATTAAAACAAGACCGATAAAGACCATGGAGCCGTATGCTCTGTTAAGTCGCTCGTACTGCATAGACAGGTCACGTGGGAGTATTGCCTGAATTACCCAGTGTCCGTCGAGGGGACCAATAGGAATCATGTTGAACAACGCCAAAGAGAGGTTAATGTAGACACCCAGAATAAACAGCGTCTGAACGGAATCTGACAGATTTGGCATCAGCCGATACAAGCCAGCGAATACGATTGCCTGAAGAATATTAGAAATGGGACCGGCAATCGCAACGAGTGCACTGCCGCGCACTGGGTGTTCAAAGTTCCGGGGATTCGTCATAACCGGGCGCCCCCAGCCGATTCCATAACCCGTGTATGCGGTGATCAACATCATCAATGTACCGAGAGGATCAAGGTGATCCGTCGGGAACAGGGAAATTCGGCCCTGCGAACGCGGAGTAGGGTCACCCAGTTTGTCAGCGGTTATCGCGTGTGAAAACTCATGGATAGTGATGGCAAGTATCAAAACTGCCATCTGAATTATGAATTGCTGCGGATCAAAATCTTTCATGAGCTTCTTTCACTTTGAACGGCTTAATGTTTGCGTAGTCTCTCAGGAATTCGGTCATTCTTCACGAGATCGTCAAATGTTTCCCGCTCCACAATCAGGTCCGCAACGCCATCATTTACCAAAACCACTGCCGGGCGAAGAAACTTGTTGTAGTTGCTCGCCATAACATAATTGTAGGCACCCGTAGTCTGAACAGCAATGACATCATCAGGAACAACCGTTGTCGACTTCACATCCCAGATTAGTACGTCGGTTTCGCAGTGTTTGCCCGCAACCGTAATCGTGATATCGTGGGGCTCTGCGGCTTTGTTAGCAACCACAATTTCGTAAACAGCATCGTAGAGCTGTGGACGAGGATTGTCTGAAAGGCCACCGTCGATTACAACATAATCGCGGTACCCCGGCTCCTCTTTGACAGGAACTCGTTTGACCACTCCGACGGAGTAGAGCGTAGTCCCTGCCTCACCTACTATACTGCGCCCGGGTTCCTGCTGAAGAACAGGACATTCCAGCCCTGCCGCTTCCAGTTTTCCCTTTAAGCGCGAAATGATCGTCTCAGCGAATTCCTCATACGTCGGAGGTTGATGTTCCGACCGATACCGAACTCCCAGTCCGCCGCCAATGTTCAGCACATTGCAGATCACGCCGGTCTTGTTCTTAATATCAACCAGAAGCCCTACCATCGCGTCGACAGCACCTTCATGCGACTCCGTATCCAACAATTGCGAACCAACGTGGCAGTGAATTCCATCAAAGTGGATCGCTGGATTAGCAAGCAGCAACTCTACCGCCTTGAGCGCAGAGCCATCTTTGATGTTGAAACCAAATTTGGTGTCCGCCTGACCTGTACTAATAAACTTATGGGTATGCGGATCTACTCCGGGAGTGCTGCGAACCATAACACTGACCGTCTCATTAAGCTCCGCGAGAATGGTACCTAGCAGCTCAATCTCAAAGAAATTGTCAATAACAATGTGGCCGATCTTGTTTTCAATGGCCATCGTCAACTCGGCACGCGACTTATTGTTACCGTGAAGATTGATGCGTTCGTGTGGAAATCCAGCATTGATTGCGACATACAGTTCACCGAGCGAGGCAACATCCAGATTCAGACCTTCTTCATCGATAATTCGGCACATGGCACTCGTCAGAAATGACTTTCCGGCAAAGCAGATGGTGTTTTTGGGATATCGCTTCTCAAACGCGGCTATGAAATTTCGGCAGTTCTGACGAATATGCGCTTCGTCGACAACATAGAGTGGGGTTCCAAACTTTTTGGCTAAATCAATTGTATCGCAACCGCCAATCTCAAGATGACCCGCTTCATTAACCCTTTGAGTTCCCAACAACATCTTAAAGTTTGCTCCTGACATAGAGTTTGTGCGTAAGACCGCTCGCCAAAACCACAGCGACAAAAAAGAACCGAATCGCAGGCGCGATCCTCGGTTCACCTGCCTATTTTACCAGCCACTGAGAAGTGCGTCAAGGAAAGTAACTCTGTTTGAGAACGCTTGAACGCGACCCTACGAAACCACCGTCGTCATTGCCTCCGGATCGACCGATGTTCCCTAACCAATCAATGGTTAATGCACAGTTAATTTCGCTGATTTATATTGGACCTAATAATCTCGGTGATTGTGTGTCCTTGCGATAGGCTCGTTGCGGAAATGTTGCGATCCCTCTAGCAATTTTATGGGCACTTGTCACCAACTCAACTTGCCAAACTGTTGCTCAACGAAGAGCACGATCAGGAGCCAATTACAATGAAATTATCGTCTTTTGCAATATTTGCAGGCGCGTCGACCGCGGTTGCGTTTCTCTCTGCATCTCCGGTCAAGGCCCAACAGGTCGATCCTATTGTTATCAACTTCCATGTACCAGAAACTGTCGATCCGAATAAGAAGATATATCTTGATGGCACCACGAATACCTTTACAGCCACGGGAGCAGATCTCGTCAACAGCAACTATCCCTCCCAATTGGGAGTTGAACTTCACAGCGTTGCACCGGGCACCGGCGACGGGTTTATCAAGGACATCACCTCGTTCAGCATAACGTTTAACTGGGCAGGCAATGTCACCATCGATTCTCCGGCTAACGGTTCCTATTCACCTTGGACCTACACAGGCGGGCTTGTTGGGGATTCAAATACTCTCTACACCTACACCTTCACAATGCCCGACAATTCCAGTGCGCCGATCAACGACAATTTTGATCCATTTGCGAATAGCTATCTGACAAACTACAATCCCTACCTACCGACCCAGTCTTTTGCCACAGTTACAGTCTCCGGGTCAAACGATACGACAACTGCATTTGCAAGTCAGAACACAGGGCAGAGTATTGTCTTTCAAGGACAATCACTTGGACAGGACCGATCTTCAGTTCCTGAACCGGGTGCTATTGCCTTAATAGTTGGCAGCGCTGCTCTCGGTGGGTTGGCTCTCAATCGAAGGCGTATCACTTTCAAAAACCAAATCAGATAACACACGCGTTATATCAATATGTAGTAACCTCCAATCCAGATGCTGGGCGCAAGTTTGCGCCCAGCATCTCTTTTAGTTCGAAATCGCCAATCTGCACTCTTCCAAGTAGGTGTTTCAATCCATTCCACCTCTCATTAGTCGT
>CAISOI010000833.1 GCA_903886985.1 uncultured Chthonomonas sp. | reverse complement strand
TCTGGGATTGACGTTTCGAGGTTCAGGATATAACTTTTGCTTCACGCCTGCGCGTTTTGCCTCTTTGTGCCAAATCGCCATTTTTATTGGTACTCCTTAACAAAGAGTTCACCGACTATTCGGATATCACCGGCACCCATTACAATAACTACGTCCTCTTCATGCACCACCCAGCTCAAAGTGCCTGGAATATCCTTTTTGTCGGGAATATACAGGACGGAAGACTTTGGGCTGATCTCAGCAATCGTTCGAACTATACCAGAGACGTGCACACCTTCAATCGGCTCTTCACGCGCGGCGTAAATGTCCGACAGGATAATAACGTCAGCAGCCGAAAGCTCTTTTGCAAATTCACTGATAAAATCTCGTGTCCGACTATACAAATGCGGTTGAAATACCGCGACCAATCTTCTACCAGGATAGGCAACTTTCGCAGCGGCAAGAGTTGCGCGGATTTCAGTCGGATGATGGGCATAATCGTCAATAACCAACGCTTTGCGAACTTCTCCCAGTTTCTCAAACCGACGTCGCGTCCCTGAGAATTTTAATAGCGCAGTTTGTATGCTTTCAAACGTCACTTCCATGACAAGTGCCGCACCTATCGCTGTTATAGCATTACCGACATTATGAAAACCCGGGGCGTTTAAACGAACCGTTCCCAATACACTCGGTTTACCTGATAGGTCCGAATGAACTGTGAACGTCCACTGGTTGCCGTCTGGAACTATGTCGGATCCCCAAACATTCAATCCCTCGCGATAAAAAGTGCCACAAGACACCAGATGTTTTGGAAAGTCAGCCCCGACCATTCCCAGAAGGCGAATAACGCCACTATCGTCGGCATTCACTACCAGAGAGCCGTCCGGGTTTATTCCCCTGACAAATTTCCTGAACCCATCGAAGACCCCAGCTTCATTCCCATAATGGTCCAAATGATCTGCTTCTACATTCAGAATAATAGCTATATCTGGGTGCAGCGAAAGGAAGGAGTCGTAGGCCTCACATGCTTCGGTTAAAAACACACCAGAATTTCCAACTCGTACATTCCCATTAATGGGCTCGTAAGAACCACCAATTAATGAAGTAGGATCCTTGCCCGCATCCATCAAAATCTGAGTGAGCATGGCCGTGGTGGATGTCTTTCCATGGGTACCAGTTAACGCAATTTTGGGCCCACTGGCCTCAAACATGAGAAGTCCAAGACATTCCGCTCTGGAAACCACCGGTAAGTTTCGTCGGCGAACTTCCATAAGCTCGGGATTATCATCATGAATCGCCGCTGTGACTACAACCTGGTCAATCTCAATCCGGCTGACGTTGTCTGAGGAATGCCCCTTAAAAATAGTCGCGCCCTGAGATTCTAATCTCGCGGTCTCAGCATTGGATTGGGAATCGGAACCTGCGACTCTGTCGCCACGATTAAGGAGAATGAGCGCGAGCCCGCTCATTCCAATTCCGCCGATACCGATAAAATAGTAACTCTTGTTCACTTTAAATAACCACTTGCAATCGTAATAATATCCCGCGCAGCCAAAGGTCTCCCCATTGCCAAACTCTTTGTACCATAGCCATCGTAGGTCGATCTGTCCGACATCATTTGACAGATCTCGTCTGCAATCACCTGACCTGTCAATTCTGGCTGCCTCAATAGTTTGCCGGCGCCAGCATTGACCACTACCGCAGCATTCAACGTCTGATGATCTGCATATGCCGATGGAAGCGGAACCATGAACATGGGCAATCCATTGAGGGCGGATTCTGCCAGCGTTGAAACTCCGCTTCGGCAAATAATCATATCAGCAGATCGATATGCCAGCGGAGTTTGGGACGCATTCATGAACCCAACCGGAATATGTCGAGCCTTTGTTTCAATTTGTTGTGACAATATCTGGTCGATATTCTTCGCGCCAGTTTGGTGAAGCACTTGCACACTCGTGGGTAGATGCTTAAGAGATTCTACTACCAGTTCATTCAATCTTTGTGCGCCTTGACTGCCGCCGATTACCAAGACTGTAAAGTCGTCGGGGCTCAGACCGAAATTCACTCTCGCCTCTTCGACGGCGACAGGAGAGACTATATCTCTTCGAACGGGCATACCAGTAACTGTAGTTTTCCCACGGGGAAAAGCACCATCTACATCACCGAGCCATATGCACACTCTCTTTACATACCGTGATAGCCATAAATTCGTCCTGCCAGGCGCCGCATCTGGTCCCAGAATGACCGTCGGGATTTTCAATCTCGCCGCAGCAAATATTGTTGCACCAGCAACGTATCCGCCCGTACCTATCGCTACATCGGGGCGAAACGTTTTAATGACGTTTTTTGCCTCTCGGTATCCTTTGAGTAAGGAAAGTAATACTGCAACCGTGTCGAGAGATGCAACCTTTCTCAGTTTTCGTGTCGTTATTCCCTTGAATTCAATTCCTGCTT
>CAISOI010000832.1 GCA_903886985.1 uncultured Chthonomonas sp. | reverse complement strand
ATCATCACAACTTGGTATCCGTCGTCCAAGGTCATTCCAGGTTTAACCACAGTCTGCTTACCAGACTCATCTAAAAGGGCATATACGCCGTTTCCCGTCAGGATTCCTGCAACTCGTCTCGTAGGAACTTCACGAATTTCAATACCGGGCTCTTCTTTAGGAGCAGTAGTATTGGTATCTGCGATTCTGACAGGTGTCAAGAACGACAATACCGGTGGAGGAGGAGGAACCGTATTCCAATATGGCTTAAACGGATCTGGCCTCGTTCCCGGAGGAGGCATTGTATTTTTAGGCGGTGCAGACGACGCCACCGCAGTAGTTCCCCCAAGTCCTGTAGCGGGAGCAGTAGTGGTCGGACCGCTCCCAGAAGCCGTTTGCTTAGGCGATCCACTACCGGCATTGCCGCTCGTGTCAGCCGGAGTGTCGCCACCCCCGCAACCTACCAACATAACTGTTGCCGCGGTTGCTAGCAGTACACTAAGTAGCTTCGTCGGGTTAATTGAGTTATCAGACATTAATTTCGCACCCTTCATAGTTACGATCAACTACTTACCACCACCAGATCCACTAGCAGGACCGCCGCCCATACTTTGCGTCCCAGTGGCAGAAGGACCATTGGAAGAACCGCCACCGCTGCCACCTCCACCGCCCATACTCATGCTAGTTCCACCAGGAGGCCCACCGCCCATATTAGAGAACTTACCGCGGTTAATACCCCCACCGCCGCCAGCTCCACCTGCCGCCCCGCCGGAGCTACTTCCACCGACACGAGGATCTGCATCAGGAATCTTCTCGTGAAGAATCATGGTGAGTGTTAAATTGTAGGTAGCGGTCAAATTAGGGCTATTCCCAGCAATTTGTACATTTGAGACTACCGGAACGCCCATCTCCGAAATGTTTGGCCAGTTCTTTACGTGATTCATAACCGCTTGAATGCTCTTAGCCTGAACCTGCATCTGGTAAGAATAGTGAAGTCCACTCTCTTTACCAAGACCTTCGCCAGCTGCACCAGCGTCAATTGTATTGGGATTTGGTCCGAATGGCCCCATGGCAATTACGGACGGGTTATCCCAAATAATGCCGTAGCGTCTCTGCTCCCCAGTCATCCAAGCATTGAACTTCTTTTGATATCTCTCTGGCCATGACTTCCCGCCATTGGGCCAGAAAACCCGCATCATCGTTGTTAGTCTATCGCCAGTGTAATTAAGAACTGGCATATATTTCTTTTCGTAAATGGCGTAATTAGCTTCGGCCATTTTCTGCTCTTTTACAGCTTTTTCGTATGCTGACTTACTGGCGGTGAGCTTACTGGCTCGACCCTCAATGTCAGTGAGTTTCTTTTGAGCTGCCTCTTTAGTGTCTTGCGCACCGGTGATCACCGTGAAATATAACCCAACGGCAACGATAACCGCCATGACACCGCCAATTATGTGGATGTGCATCATCGTAAGTTTTGACATTATTATTTATCCTTACCGACACCGGCTCCGCCGCCCATAATCATGCTGCCACTTCCTGAACTACCACCGCCACCTGCACCACCCCCACCCATCGGATTTCCGGCGCTCGCACCACCACCGCCACCGGCGGGATAAGATGGAGCTCCAGCAATCGGTTTGACGAGAGCGAGACTAACCTGAAAATCATGACCTGCAGGTCGCATGCCATCAATACTGGTTGGACCGCCTTCAACTGGGAAGCCAGGAATGGAAGCCAGAGAAATATCAACACGACTAATGTTTGGGTTACGCTCCATATACATGATATAGTGACCGACATCGGAGAGACTTGGAGCAAAAGCCGGTAGGTCTACTGTCTGCCCGCTCGCGTTAATACCACTGTAAACAACCCGTGGCCACGTATAGCGTGCAACATTCGACACTACTTCCTGATATGTAGTGGTATCGTATTTCTGAGCACCCGAAACAAAATCAGCCTTTCCGCGCACTACAGCACTCTTGGCATTAGTGTCACTGGCGTCCTTTGCATATTTATCTGCTTTTGTTGCATCTGGCTCTTTTGCGGTTGCCTGAGCGTTGATATCAGCGGTCTCCCCATCAATCTTGCTCTTAAACATCATTAAGCCAACAATCACAAAGATAACAACCAATGCCCAGACGGCTGCCGTCCGGAATCGCTTCTTGCCTTCGTAGATATAGGGTGGTAAAAGGTTAATTCGCAACATAATCTATTGGTCTCCTACTTCTTCTTACCACGCTTGCGTCCACCAGCTCCAGCGGGAACCCGCACGGAAACAAGATCGCGAGCAGCGAGGCCAATTGCGACTGCAAAAAACGGAGCGACTTGCTGCAAATATTCACCTGAATAGTTTTTGGCAGTCACCGTGGTATATGCAGTAGGATCTGCCACACGAGTAGGAACGCCAAATTCAGCAGTGAAAAACTTATCCAGATTTTTGATTAACGACGTCCCACCACAGATCAAAATTTCATCTACATTGGAATCAGCGGAACGTCCTCGGTAGTAATCTATAGATCGGCGAATTTCAGTCGCCAATTCCATGAGGACCGGAGCCATTGCATTGTATGCATTGACAACATTGGGATCAGTCGGCTCTGATGCTACTGCGGGAACAACGTCGTGCGCTTCAGCATGTTCGTCCGGCACATTGAAACTATTCCCGTCGTCAAATCCACCAATTGGATCTGTATCACTAGGTTCAGAGAAATCAAACGGCATCTTTCCAGCATCTGCCGGCTCTTCTGCCGACGGAACTGAGAAGTCCATAAAAGAAGGTTCCATAGAAGGAGCACTTGCAGCTTGAGACACTGCACCCATGATCACCTCACCGTAATTCTTCTTGTACTCTTCTGCCTGCTCTTCCGAAAGACCCAAATGAGCTTGAATACTGCGGGTCAAGGACGAGCCAGCCAACGGCAATGTTCTTGGAAAAGCCAGAATTCCATCTTGGAAAATGGCAATGTCAGTATTGTTTGCGCCGATATTGACAATCGCTATCGTCTTCCTCCCCAGCGGGTCGGGGCTCAGCTCGATATATGTTCTCGCGACGGCTAGGGGCTCGACATCAACTGCAGACGGAGTTAACCCTGCCGCAAACAGCATTTCAACGTGGCGATCAACCATATCTTGTTGAGCTACCGCCAGAAGAACTTCCATGTTAGGAGCATCATCGGGCGTATTCTCACGGTGAATAGGCTGGAAATCCATAATCACTTCATTGGCGGCAAACGGTACATGGCGCTCAACTTGATAGCGCATCGTCTCTGCCAATTCAGCGTCTGACATTTGAGGCACTTCAATAACGCGGACAACCAAAGCGGATTGCCCTGACACAGAGCTAACCGAAGATTTTGTACCGACGCCTGACTCTTTGAGCAGCTGTTTCACTGCCTGACCTAATAGCTGTGCATCCACAATGACGTTGCTTTCAACCGCGCCTTCCGGCGTCGGCGCCATTCCTAGCGCTTTTACGGTTACTCCACCACGTCCAGGAACAAGCTCTGCCACCTTGATGGTGTGCGAGCCAATATCCAGCCCTACGGTCGGTCCTCCGGACCTTGCCATACGTGTCACTCCCTCAATACGGTCTGTTTT
>CAISOI010000831.1 GCA_903886985.1 uncultured Chthonomonas sp. | reverse complement strand
CCAAGTCTCATCGAGCTTGATGATGCCTCCCGGCACGCCAATAGCAATACCAATGCGAGCCGAAACTCGGTATCCAGAGAGGACGTGCGAGTAATACCCAGATGCAGCACCGATAGCCCCAGTGACCGCTCCGAACACAGCCAACCCAGTGTCAACGCTCAAACGACCCTCCCAACTCTCATATTCCAAGGATACGGGAAGGGTCCGACATGGTGATTTATACCTACTTCAAGGAGGTGTTAGAACGCCCTTGGTCTGCTTGGCAAAGTGACATCCCATGGAACTGTCCACCCATCCATCTCAGAGTTCTTGCAATAAATGGATATCTTGATGAGGCGTTCGATGCCCATTTGCTCCCACCACTCATCAGTTCCACTTGATGTCATCCAAGTTGGCATGGGAGTTTTCTCCAACTGAAATATTGCCTTATCGCCCCGTATTAGGTTTGAGTAAGGCACGCTTCGACCGTCCTCAGAAGCATTGCCGACTGCCGGAGTAAAGCGACGAGGTCCCCAGATTTGTTTGGCTATTTCTGACTCCGTAGGGCTACCCACTGGACTGGCACTCACTTGTTTGTCATCTCTAATCGAGACTATTAGAGACTCTATCTTTCCCAAACTATCCGGACCTCTAAGCCAGAGAGTCAGTTTGAGGTTATCCGTCCCAAGTTTTTCTAACGCGACATCGAACACCGGATAAAGCTCTGCATGCCTTCTATCGCGCTCTATTTTGGCCAACGTCTTGGATGTCTTATTGGACTTAAATGCCGCCACGCATGATGCGAAAGCAGCGATAGCAGCAGCCACCGTTGCCGCAGTATTTAAGTGCGAAGAATCTAGTTTCACGCCCAAGACTCTACCAACCTAATGTCCTTAGACAATGTTTAGTGGCGAATAAACAAAAACTCATACTGAAAATCAATCGTGCCGATAGGTCTCATTAGCAGAGCACAACGCCTGCCAATACCTAGGAGTTCACATGTCGATTCAGCAAACTTACTATCTACCGATTTCGGAAACATTTCTTGAGACTGTCTTATATTCAGACCTTGCACCTAAAACCGATGGAATCGAAACCAACGCCCCACAAAAAATAGATAAGGAAGGGCTTCCAGTTTGGACCCTATCCGCTCTAGTAAAAGTTCCGGGTGGATTATTTGAGGGAGAGAGTTTCACTCTTTCGGCGACCAAGAAGACAGCCGAAGAGATTATGGCCATCAAGCCGCTGACTCAAATAAAGCTGCTCAACCTCAAAGGGGGCAAGTGGTCCAAGAATGACTCTGTCACCACGAAGTGGAGCTTCCTCATATCAGGAATCAAGGTCGTCGCATGATTAACATCTACATGACCACCGATAGGGGTCCAATAAATGGACAATATACGGGCGGCGGATATCTAGACATCTCATTTGGAAATAAGTGGAATCCTCTTGAATCAGTGAACGTTTATGACCGCGCTGGTGAGTTTGAGGTCGTAGAAAGAAATCCAATGCTTATTGTCCGGGCTATGTTGGAGTGGCTTGGAGAGAAAAAGGGCAACTGGGTAATCCGCAATATTTATGTCACGAATACCTTCACCCTATGAACGAGACAGATGAAGTCCCAGATATAGGAATGGCCGCAAGAGCTTTCAGTCTTTGGTCCGATTATTGGTTATCCCTTGGACCCAAGACGGCTCCTCTTCACTTATCCAAATACACGGCGGATGGTGGTGTGTTATTTATTGCACCTATGGGAAGGCCGGAAGTGCAAGAAGCCATAGATGCGATTGCTAAGAAATCTGAACTGTCCTTTCTAATGGAAGGCGAGTCTCTAATAAAAGAACACACGTGGTTCGGTCACTGGTGCGCCTTTTCTGTTAAGGCGAAACCTATGGCGCGAGTTCAGCTACATCCCACCCCGGTCCCAATGCGTCCGGGAAGGTGGATTTTTTAGCGCATATCTATGAACTAATGAGGCGGGGTGCTTTTGCCCCGCCTTTTTGGTGTCAGGGATACCCCGCCCCCGATTGAGCCGAGAGCGAGCTTAGAGCGAAGCGGTGAAAGAGGACGGGCGGACGCCCTGACACGCCGATAAGTTCATAATGGAACAGACAGCCAAGCAAAATCAAGACCTTGATATATGCGACATAACTGGCCGTAAGAGCCAATATTCGGCCAACTTAGTCACCCAAGATGAAATCGCAGGCGCCGTTTCACAAATGAAAATCGTATTAGCGAACGTTCGCAAAATCGAAAGTGACAAAGTGACCCCGTGGGAGCAGGAATCCAAAATCGGAAACGGAGAAAGTAGCGCTGAACTCATCCGAAGGTGCAGTCAAAACCAAACTTTTAAGCAGTGGAACAAAGAATATAACTATTCCTACAGGCTGGAAGTTTCACCCGGTTCTATAAAAATAAGTTCCAAGTTGGCGAATCCGGATATGGAAAGAGTTCGAGAGAAGACTCCAAACTACAAAAAGAAATCTACGATAAAAGAGTGGTCGCCGAAATCCCGGGCCAACATGGTCGCACGATTTAGCACCCTTGATTACCAGCCTTTAATAAGCAACGAACTGCAACGGCCAGCACTTATTACCTTAACTTATCCAGATAAGTGGGAGCTCGTGGCGCCAACTGGTCAACATGCAAAGCGACACTTGCTCGCATTTAAGAAGAGATACGAACGAAAGTTTAAGACTCCTCTTTACGGACTTTGGAAAACGGAATATCAGTCGAGGGGCGCCGTTCATTTTCACATTTTGTGCGCTCCACCCAACAATCCCGCGTTCAGGAAATGGCTCTCAGAAACATGGGCGGACATCATCGACCACCCACATCCAGAAGAAAAGGCAAGACATATCCTTTCCGGAACTCACGTTAGTTATGAAGACAGATACGCCAGTTTTGATAGTCGAAGTATCAGTATCTATTTTTCTAAGCATGCTTCACCTCAAGGAGGAAGTAAGGAGTATCAAAATATGCCTCCCCAACTCTGGAAGGACGAAGCCAGTATCGGAAGATTTTGGGGGTATTTTGGCCTTAAACCCGTTGTCTGGAAAATCTCGTTGAGTTATCGGGAAGCCGTCTCTCTTTCCAGAACCCTCCGTCGTCTGTCCAAAAGAGGTTTGCCCGGTGCTCCCAAGCCGATGAGGACGAAGGTGGTCTATGGGCACATCTACAAGAACAATAAAACTCGAACTAGCGGCTTAATGCGCAAACGGAAGGTAAAAGTTCCTGTGGAAAGGTTCCCGGCCATCCTTGGTTTCATAACGGTCTCCAACGGCGCTCGGATAACTGGATATCTAGCCCGAGTCCTCACGCTTGAACGGACGGGCCGCTGCTAATCTTTTTTCATGGATGCCGACACCACCCTTTCTTTGCACGCTGCCCGGACCTTCGCGGACAAATACGCAAAGATTAAGAGCGAAAGTCAGTGGGCTCAGTCATTTTGGCGGGACTTTTTTATTGAAGTTGTTGGAGTTCGTGATTTGCTTATCGCAGGTGTTGAGTTTGAGCACCCGGTCCGCATGGCTTCAACGGGCAAAATAGGGTTCATTGACACCTTGTGGAGTGGTGTGGTCTTAGTTGAGCACAAGTCTGCTGGTGAAAGTTTAGAAAAGGCCGAAACGCAGGCGCGGGAATATCTAGCATCTCTGGATTCTGCGAAACGTCCACGATTCTTCATCGTCAGTGATTTCAGAAGAATCAGAATCGTCGACACGATTGAAGCAAATAAACACGAGTTTTTGCTTAAAGATTTACCTGAAAACTTGCATCGGCTCGATGGGGTAGTTAAAGGGCACGTAAACAGAGCCACTGGCGTAGAAGTGGAAGCAGACACTAAAGCTGCTCAACTCATGGGGAAGTTATTTATAGAGTTTGAGAACGCTGGTTACGAAGGTCATGAGGTTTCTGTCTTCCTCATGCGATGCCTCTTTCTTTGCTTCGGAGATGATACAAACTTGTGGAGACGAGGCGACATCGGATTGTTCGAGGCCCTTGTGGATTCCTCTGCAACCGATGGTCATGACTTAGGTGGGACCCTTCAGGAACTATTTCAGGTGCTGAACACACCGAGAGAGAAACGGCCAAAAACCACCTCCAAGATTCTTGATTCTTTCCCTTATGTCAACGGCGGTCTCTTCTCGGAACCCCTTCGAGTTTTTTCCTTTACGCCGGACATGCGACAGGCACTTGTCGACGCAGGGAAGTATTCATGGAAGCACGTCAATCCCGCAATCTTCGGAGCCATGTTCCAAACCATTAAGAATAAGGATGCTCGAAAAGAACTGGGTGAACACTTCACATCCGTCGCAAACATACT
>CAISOI010000830.1 GCA_903886985.1 uncultured Chthonomonas sp. | reverse complement strand
CTTCACCACTTTGCGTCTGAGCGTCCAATACAAGTGAACGAAACTGTTGTCGTGGATATTGGTTCGGAATACAATTACTACTCCGCCGACATAACACGTACTTTCCCAAGTACAGGAAAGTTCTCTCCACGGCAAAGGGAGCTCTATCAACTGGTTTTGGATTGCCAAACAGCCGCACAAAAAATGGTGGTTTCAGGAAAGACCACTCTTGGGGAACAACACCGATTTGCGGTGGATTTCCTACGAAAAAGTCCGCTTCGGGCAAAAGATGCCGCAGGAGTATTACAAACGATGGACCGATTTTTCGTCCATGGATTAGGACATTCGCTTGGAATGGACGTACACGATGTGATGAGCAATTCGTCCGTACTACTTCCTGGGGTAGTGTTTACAATCGAACCAGGAGTTTACATTCCAGCAGAAAATATCGGTATCAGGATTGAAGATGACTATCTGGTTACCGAGACGGGAGTAGAGAAGCTGTCCGCTAAAATTCCATGCACTGTAGAGGATGTAGAGGCTGCTATGAAGGGTAAGTTTCTGAAGAAAAAGTAACCCCTATTCCTTGTCAGATTCTGCGTTTATATTAATTTGTGCTTTCGTGATAGTTGCAAGGACTGAAAACTCAACGAATTTGGCAACGGCATAATCCTGCTCGAGAATGGCAATCTGGTTTTGGACCTCTTTCATTTTAGAGGTCCACTTCTTTTTTTCTGCTGGCACTTCTGACCGTTCACATTCTCGGCCAAACGTGACGTACCGTTGTTTTAAAGCTGCAATCATTTCTGCAACTTCATCGGGTCTGGGATTGTTGCCCATAACTTCATCGATAGTACTTTCTATTTCTTCTGAATGTATCATCTCTTCCAATCCATCCTAGTATGATATTTGTACTTGGATACTAATCAAGTACGTGATAAGAACATTTGACGCTCCAACGGAGCGTGTGATACCATGGCAATACCAAAAGTGACTGGAGTTGTAACAACATTGGACTGTATATTTTGTAAGATAGCCTCTGGTGAAGTTTCTACATCACCCGTGTTTGAAAATGATAATTTCATCGCGTTTTATGATTTAGCGCCAGCCGCACCGGTACATGTCATCGTCATAACAAAGTCGCATTTCACGAACCTAATGGAGCTGGAAGATGCTTCGCTTGCTGGCGAGGCATTAATTGCCGTACAGGAAGTCGCGAAAATAACGGGAGTTGATAGATCTGGTTTCCGCACAGTCATCAATACTCTAGATGATGGAGGGCAGACGATTCACCATTTGCACCTTCATGTGCTTGGTGGTAGATTTATGAGTTGGCCCCCAGGTTAGATTCATAGACTTAAAGTGACAGGGTCCTGAAAATTTCAGGACCCTGTCAGCTTTTCTTCATTACTTGTTGAGATGGGACCTAAGTGGTTGCAATTTCATTTAAATCAGCAAGATTGAGCGTGTTTTCAATCTTCCTGAAGACAATGTCTCCCTCTACCACTTCTGCGAGAATAGTGTCACCCTCTTTGAAGTTACCCATTAAGACTTCCTCAGAAAGCGGATCTTCGATCATTCTCTGAACGGCTCTTCGCAAGGGTCTCGCACCCATTGTGGGGTCGAAACCCTCTTTTGCAATGAGTTCTTTAGCTTCTGCACTGAGTTCCAGCTTCATACCCTGGCTTCCCACCTGATTCCCAACTCGTTCAACCATAAAATCGACGATCTGGAAGATCTCACCGCTGGTAAGGCTGTGGAACACGATGACTTCATCAAGTCGGTTAAGGAATTCCGGCCGAAATGCCTTCTTCAACTCACCCGTAACCCGGTTTTTCATCGCTTCATAGCCGCGGGCATCATCGTCAACCTGTTTTGCTGAGCGGAAACCCATACCTGGTTCACGATTGATATGGCTGGCTCCAATATTACTCGTCATAATGATGACAGTATTTTTGAAGTCAACAATCCTGCCTTGGCTGTCCGTTAGTCTTCCATCCTCTGCTATTTGCAGAAGAATGTTGAAGACTTCGGGATGCGCTTTCTCAATTTCATCAAGCAATACGACTGCATACGGATTGCGTCTAACTGCTTCACTTAACTGACCACCCTCTTCATAACCTACATATCCGGGAGGAGCACCTACTAGTCGGCTAACACTAAATCGCTCCATATATTCCGACATATCAATTCGAACGAGATTGTTTTCATTGTCGAACAAGAAAGTCGCAAGCGCCTTAGCAAGTTCGGTCTTACCGACACCTGTAGGTCCAAGGAACATAAAGACACCCATTGGCCGCCGAGGATCTTTCATACCACTTCTAGCGCGACGTACAGCTTTGCTGACAGCGACGATAGCCTCGTGTTGACCAATAATTCTTCGATGGAGTGAATCTTCCATTCGAAGTAGTTTCTTTGTTTCCGCCTCAACAAGTCTGCTGACAGGAATACCTGTCCAACTTTGAACGATAGCGGCTATTTCATCTTCACCAACAACACGCTCAACGGACTCACGCTTTTCTTTCCAATCAGATTCCAAAGCCGAGATAGTCTCTTCCAACTCTTGTTGAGCCGTATGAAGTTCACTGATACGATCGTACTGACCGCTATTGGAGCCCATCAGATTCTGCAGTTCTTTTTGATTGGCAACAAGTTCCGACTTCTTCTTTCGAAGATCAGCAGGGGGTAGTGCCCACTGTAATCTCACACGAGAACTCGCTTCGTCTATTAGGTCGATTGCTTTGTCAGGCAAAAACCGGTCCGTAATGTATCGGTTTGCCAATCTAGCAGACGCAATGAGTGCCTCGTCAGTGATCTGTACACGGTGATGCTGTTCGTATCTGTCCCGCAAACCTTTTAGGATCTCGATACACTCTTCTTCGCTTGGTTCGTCTACTTTGACAGGTTGGAACCGACGTTGGAGAGCCGCATCTCGCT
>CAISOI010000829.1 GCA_903886985.1 uncultured Chthonomonas sp. | reverse complement strand
CTAAATATGTTGGACTGATAGGATACTCGAATAGCTCTTTAGAGTCAATGAAACTATATAGGAGATAAACTGTATCCTTTTACACTACATATAGTGTTTGCGGGGTTGCTTCGACGACTTATTGAGGGTACAACATCAGTTGTGGTTGCTCTTAGAAACATCTTGTCTGGTGAAGATCATATTGTCTAAAACTATTAAAGTCCGTTCTTATGCCAAGGTGAACTATACACTGGATGTGATGAGTCCGCGATCTGACGGATATCACAGTATTGCATCGGTTATGCAAACCATCTCGATGTACGATACGATATCGATCAGTATAAGTGACCGACCAGAAATTCTGTTTGAGTGCAATTCACCGCACATTCCATCTGATGCCTCGAATCTCGCCTACCGTGCTGCTGATGCGCTCTTGAAAGATTGTCAGTGCGAAACAGGGCTTACTATTAAATTGGATAAAGTAATCCCCTCTCAGGCAGGTCTTGGAGGTGGAAGCTCCAACGCGGCTTATACGCTTTTAGGTGTCAATCGTTTAATGAACTTAAACGTCGAGTTTGACCGACTTTCTGCGATTGCATCTTCACTAGGTTCCGATGTCCCCTTCTTTCTGAAGGGCGGAACTGCAGTTGCAAGGGGGCGGGGTGAGTTGATCTACGGAATTCCAGACTCACCTAAATTGTACTTTGTAATTGTAAAGCCGGAATCGAACGTGGCCACCGCCGCGGGATATTTGGCACTTGATGCAATACCAGAACGGCAGTCCCATCGCAACACTACGAAAATGGAGAAGAGTATCCTTGAAGCGGACATTGATCGGATAATTTCAAGAATGAGCAATGATTTTGAGGCTGCTATTTTGCCTGCGGACCCCTTGATCAATGCTTTAGCAGATGACTTTATGATGGCGCGTGCTGAGAACGTTCGACTATGTGGGAGTGGAGCTGCAATGTTTGGACTATGTCGTAATGAAATGCAAGCTTCGGAAACTGCGCGCCTGATGAGGTTAAAGTATCCCAATGTATTTGTCTGCGAAACTGTCAATCAACGTGATGCACTCATTTATGATTTCGAGGAAACAATTTGAGCGAATTGGAAATACCCGTTGTCATTATGGCTGGCGGGTCCCTTAAGCCCGACATGGCCGCTTTAACAGGGGTCACAAATCGCGGCATGATCTCATTCCGAGGTGGCACGATGCTGGACGCAATTGTTAAATCGTTTCGTGCGACTCCAGGTATTGGCTCTATTACAGTTGTAGGCGATGTTCCAGATTCCGAGAACTACTTCAAAGTGCCCGATCAGGGTGGATTTGTCGACAACCTGTTTGGAGGATTGAACGCTTGCCGTGCTACGAAACATGTGTTAATTGCGGCTTGCGACGCACCATTTGTGACGGTAGAAGGAATTACAGACTTTCTGGCCAATGCGAAAAAGCTCGATGTTGACATCGTTTATCCAGTTGTTCCAGTTGAAGAATGCAATAGGAATTTTCCAGGCATGAAACGAACGGCAGTACCTCTGCGTGAAGGAACTCTTACGGGAGGCAACCTTATGTTGTTCAAGCCGGAGTTTTTGCACGGGCAAAAAGATCAAATTGCACGGGCATACGGTGCTCGCAAATCGCCCTTAAAGCTTGCCGGTATGCTCGGATTGTCAGTTGTCATCAGAGCAATCATTACGATCTTTATAGTAAAGGGTTCGTTATCGATAACGCCATTAGAGGAAGCGGCAAGCCGTTTACTTGGAGGCAAGGCAAGAGCTTATATCAGTCACTACCCGGAAATTGCTACTGACGTCGATAAAGTGGGTGATCTTTCTACACTGCAATAGACTAATCCACAGTTCTATCCACAGAAGCCGCTACACGCTTCAACGAGTGCATCAAAGTACCAAATGCATCTGGCGTTAAAGATTGCTGACCGTCTGACATCGCTTCTTGGGGGCATGGGTGCACTTCAATAATAACACCATCTGCACCTGCAGCTATAGCCGCCCGAGCAATATTCGGAACAAATTTTGCGTGACCTATCCCGTGGCTAGGATCCGCGATTACAGGAAGATGCGAAATATCCTTGAGAACTGGAATTGCGTTAATGTCGAGAGTATTGCGAGTGTACGTTCTGTCCAATGGATGAACTCCACGCTCACAAAGCACAACATTAGAAGCACCATGATGAAGAAGATACTCGGCAGCATTCAAATATTCGTCTAAAGTCGCACTCGGTCCACGCTTCAAAAGCACGGGATGTCCAGATCGACCTGCTGCAATGAGAAGAGCAAAGTTCTGCATGTTTCTCGCACCAATCTGCAGCATGTCTACATAAGCGCATACTGTTTCAACATCGTTCGGATCGACTACTTCAGTGACTGTAGCAATATCTATGTCTCGACCGACCTGCTTTAATAGATCGAGGCCCTCCTGCTGTAGTCCTTGAAAAGAATAGGGTGAAGTACGGGGCTTAAAAGCGCCGCCCCTCAACAATTTTGCTCCAGCAGCCTTCACAACCCGGGCAGATTCGTAAATCTGCTCTTCACTCTCAACCGCACATGGCCCGGCAATAACAACACAGTTGGGGCCACCAATCTCTACACCCCGAACTTTCACAACTGTTTGAACTTTATGGAACTCTCGAGATGCCAGCTTGTATGGACGGCTAACATGAACCACGTGGAAAACTCCAGGTAATGCGAGCAGTGTATCTGCTAGTGGATATCGGACCTCTGGAGATATGAAACTTGTTATCCCAATAGCGATATTCTCTTCGCCGGGCATATTGACGGGCTGCATTCCCCGCTTCTCAATCACATTGATTACGGTGTCAACTTGATCTTGAGGAGCGCCTTTTTGCAATAAAACTATCATGATTTGTACTATCTACCTATAGATTTGAGTTCTAACGCCGGTTCGATTCTGAACCCAAATTATAGCACCATCGGTTGGTACAGGCTACCCAACAAATAAGTCCGCAGCGAGGGATTTTAATCCCAGCACCACGGACTCACTAACAGATTGCAATGGCGAAACTCAATAATTTCGTTTTTTGGTTGTTAGCTGCATTATGACCCAGATAATACCAACAACAATTGCAACAGACAATAGCATGGACAATATTCCCACTACGAGATGCAGAGCCCAAAATGCAAGTCTCACCGCAAAATAACCTGCTACTACCACTCCCAAAAGCTTTAAGAAATCGTTACCCTTCATCAGAGACCCTCCCAGACCAACAAACAGTCTATCAAATTCAAAATTAGAAACCACACTGACTTTACGAGCATGCTCAATTGCGGGTTTCAGTTGGCAGTTGTGAACTTTGTTACACCAGTGACAATCGGCTGACAATCGCGTCAACATCATATATGCAGCCGCCCCATGTGCCTCCGCTGACTCCCTGAAGTGCTGCCCATAACCGCGTATCATCAGGAATTCTTGAATCCGCTGTAAGGTCAGACCGCATACTTCTCGAATGAAGCTCAATGGTACCTTGTTCTTTATCGTACGTTTTACCATCCCATCCGATCAAATTGATGGAGCCTACCAGATTATTACGATCCACAACGATTTCAATCAGATCACCTTCGACAACCTTACCTATTGGCCCTCCTGCCAGAGCTTCTGGACCAATGTGGCCAATGCAGGCACCTGTGGATACACCCGAGAACCGAGCATCCGTTATAACAGCAATTTCCTTGCCCCAAGGAAGGAACTTCAGAGCTGACGTTATCTGGTATATTTCTTCCATGCCGCAACCAATGGGTCCTCTGCCAATTAGGACGATGACTTCACCGGGCTTTACCTGATCTGGGCCGTGGCTCTTAATCGCTGCAATTGCGGCCCGTTCTGAAATAAACACGCGTGCAGGACCAGTCTTACGATAAACTCCATCCGGGTCAACAACTGACGGATCAATGCTGGTACTTTTTATCACACTTCCTTCAGGGGCCAGATTACCTACTGGAAAGGTGACGGTGCTGGTAAGACCAGTTGTACAGGCAGCCTCGGGCGACATAATTACATTCCCATCTGAAATCCCGTCAGCCAGTAATAGCTTTGCCTTTAGTTGTTTTCGACGCTCACTTTGCTCCCACGCTTTCAAATTGTCATCAAGAGTATGCCCTGTGACAGTCATTGCATCGAGTTTCAACAATCCCAAATTGCGTAAATGGAGCATTACTTCTGGAACCCCACCTGCCAAGAATACTTGTATTGTAGGGTGTCCCTTGGGACCATTTGGAAGGGCGTCAACAATTCTTGGTACCATTCGATTAATCTGTGTCCAATCTTCGAGAACTGGCCGACGTAGCCCGGCAGAATAGGCGATGGCGGGAATATGAAGCAGAAGGTTTGTCGATCCCCCAAAAGCGGCGTGAACCACCATTGCGTTGTGTAAGGCATCTTCCGTCAAGATGTCTTTCATTCCGATGTTATTCGTGTCTAGAAATTTTAACGATGCCGCGGAACGAATGGCAATGTCAGTCCAGATTTCTGAGCCAGAAGGTGCTAGAGCAGAGTGGGTTAGCGACATACCAAGCGCTTCGCTAACGACTTGCGCGGTGGCGGCTGTACCTAAAAATTGACATCCGCCACCTGCTGAACCGCAAGCTTTACAGCCCATTTCCGCTGCATAATCCAAAGAGACTAACCCATGTGCAAAGCGTGCACCTAAGGTCTGCACGGCCCCTGCGTCTTCCGCATCTGCGGTCGGAAGCGTGACTCCTCCGGGCACTAAAATACCAGGTAATTTTCCAAGAGATGCCAGCGCCATCATCATGGCAGGCAGGCCCTTATCACAGGTTGCAATACCCATCACGCCTTTACGCGTTGGCAAGGATCGTATGAGCCGTCTCAATACCTGAGCGGCGTCGTTTCGATACGGTAGAGAATCCATCATTCCTGTTGTTCCCTGAGTTCTACCATCACATGGGTCAGAGACTGTCGCAGAGAACGGAAGGTAGCCATCTATCTTTAACTGCAGTGCAGCGGCTTTTACAAGGAGACCTATCTCCCAATGCCCCGTGTGAAAACCCAATGCTATCGGTTCACCGTCCTCGGCTCGAAGTCCACCTTGGGGTACTCAAAATCAAAATCTGACGCCGATTTAACTCATCAGGGTTCCAGCCCATCCCTGCATTTTGAGTCCAGCCAAATATGTCCCCACTAGGTGCATCTGTTAGAAACTGTTCAGTAAGCGGTAGACGCCCTTCGGGCCCCGTAGATTTAGTTTTTAGCGATTTATAGTCAATTGAATTTGGAAAAAGCCAATCAGCAT
>CAISOI010000828.1 GCA_903886985.1 uncultured Chthonomonas sp. | reverse complement strand
TGACAATGCAGTAATAGCAAGCTTTATTGGCTGACCACCATTAGTTTTGACAATGTAGAGATCACCGTTTAGAACGTAAACAATAGAGTTGCCGTCACGACAAATAGATGGCCATCGAACGCCGTCGGAAGTATATTTTGTGATTAAGGAGGGTCTACCACCGTTCGCAGAGCTCGATACAATGTTGGGAATACCGGGTGTTAAGCGGTCACTCACATAAAAAATCTTGGATCCATCCCCTGAGTACATTGGCCAAAGGTCTTGACCTTCGTAGTCGGTTATCCTAGTCAGTTTCCCTGACGAAAGGTTCTTTGTGTAGATATCATAGTTAGCAGATCCTTTGTAGAGTGGGCGCCACCAAGTCGATATGGTTCCGCAGCGGTCGTACGCAATAGATTTTCCGTCAGGCGCAAAGGATGCATACCGAATCTGCATATTGTCGGAGGTAACGGTCTTCACGACCTGTGTATTCACGTCGATGGTATAGAGCTGCCAACCTTCGGTTCCTCGCTGGGAATAGAAGAGAATTTTCGATCCATCCGGCGACCAATCCTGCGGATATTCGTTGATACTATGGTAGGTAAGCTGCCTCGCGGTTCCGCCGGTTGCGGGAATTACATACACATCGTAATTGCCTTCACGATTGGACGCAAAAGCGATCCATTTGCCGTCTGGCGAGAAATGCGGATTGACGTCGTGAGCTTCGTGGACTGTCAACCGGCTCGCAGTGCCACCCGTTGAAGGCATGATCCAGAGGTCGCCTTGCCATGAGAAACAGATCGTCTTGCCGTCAGGAGAAATTGCGGGAGTGTTCATTCCCCGAATGGGTTTCGCTTCCGGCAACGGAAGTAGGTTGCCCTGTGCTCCCGCATACGGTGCTGAAAGCGTCGAAAACGCCAAAAAAGTAACGGCAGCGGCAAATGCCGTTCGTAAAATATTCATTGCAACTCCCTGAAAATCGGCAAGAATTATGCCTCGCAACACGTATGAGCCTGCTCACGAGACAGTTTTGGATACGTCATTATATCCGATGACGAGTGTGAATACTCAGTTGGATATCCATTTGGACCAATTCGGCACTTGATCGGTCCTGCAGTTTAGCCCTTTGCCAGGTTAATGGCTCGAATTCGCATGCCGCAAATAATTCCTGTTAAGGCAATTACCAGAGTTTGAATACATACAGAGGAAATCGCGTCATCGATTATGTCGTTTATCGGAATCATGACTAACCCGGCAGTCAACATCAATACAAAGGTTCGTGCTCCCCGCGGTAATTTTGAACGGATCGCGCTGATGGCATACCAGAAGATACTGACCATTAGGAGAACTGCAAAACCGAGCATCACAAAGCCACCATCAGAAATCATCAACATATAGACGTTGTGTGGGTCCTGAAAAGCGAAAGGATTATAGCCGTGCGTTGTGGCATATCCGGGCCACGCGCGTTTGAAGCTCTGAACCCCTCCACCGAAAAGAGGATGATCCTTTGCAATCTGCAGGCACAGTTTCCACATAGAAAACCTACTGCGAAGTGATCCGTCTCCACGGATTGGGCTCCGTTTCATGGTCGCCATTACTCCGATGGCAAGAGTTCCAATACATGCCGCTATTCCTGCGAGCGTTCTGCCCATACCCGGCTTTCGAGCCGCAAATACCAATCCAATGATTATGAGGATTACAAGACCAGTTCTTGAGCCACTAAAGAAGGTCCCAGCAACCATAGCAAATAGACAGAACGACCAAAAAGCTTTTTGCTTCCAATTCTTGGAATAGCTGATTACTGCAAGGGTTGTACCGGAGATCACATTTAGCCATGCCGCAATTCGACTGGACCAAGGAAACGAACCCATTCCCAACCGCATAGTTACATGATAGGAACCGGGATCGTGCCACCATCTAACCGGGTTAAACAGCCATCCTGAATCGGGTGTGCGACGCCACATTTGTAAGAATGCATGGAATGCCACGAATGTCCCACCAATTGCCAGGGCTCGGAAGAAACTGCGGTGGTCATCGGTGAAGAGTGCCATCCCGAGTGCAGAAATAAAAAGCGCACCGAAGCCTATTAATGAGGCGGCCCCAAATCCGACATTTCCGCCGCCGGCTTTGGCAAAGTATAGGCCAATTCCCACAAAATAGATGGCAGGGATGAGAATCACAACAGGGGTACGAACGATACCGTGTCCCAGCATCGCCATGTTGTAGCGGTTACCACAAGCTCGGATCGAAACCAGTAGGGAACAGAGGGATGCAACAATAAAGGCCTTGCGCATCCCATTTGTTTCGTAGATTGCCAAAGTGAGCGTAAGTGCGATTAACCACTGTTGAACTGTACTAATTTCAGGCAATTCAAAGAAGGGATTAACAGCAGCTTCATTGCTTAGAAGGCTACGACCAATCCGTATTTTTGAATTCTTGCCAGACTCTCTCATAGACCCCATGTGTTTGCGCAGCTATTCGCGCCCAGTTAAACATTTCCAGCACTTTGACGGAAGCGTTTTGTGCCATCCATTTTGAATGCGCTTCGTCTTTTAAAGCTCTAATTAATCCCCAGGTGAGGCTGTCGAGATCTCCCGCGAAAGTGACTGTACCATCGACATCGTGCTCAATAATCTCTTTCAATCCGCCCGCATCCGAGACCACTACTGGCACTCCTGCCGCCATTGCTTCCAAAGCGACAATTCCAAACGGTTCATAAAGGCTTGGATAGCAAGCGACATCGATCACCTTATAGAGTCGCAGGAGAACATCGTCAGAGACGAACCCAGTGAAATAGACGAATTGCGACATGCCTGTATCGTGAGTTAGACGCATCAGATGATCTTTGTTGCCACCACCGACAATGATCAGCTTTGCATTCGGAAATTGCGCTTTGACTTTGGGGAGTGCCTCAATGAGTAGGTGAGCACCCTTTTCGCGAACCATCCTACCTACAAAGAAGACGAGTTTTTCATGGGGCATAGCAAACTGTTTTCGAAATTCCGCTGCTTCTGCCGGGTGAAAATCAAAAGCAAACTTATCGGCATGAACACCATTGAAGATTACGTCCATCTTATTCCAAGGGGTCTGGAGTGCATACTCGACTTCGAGTTTCATGAATTCGGAGCACACGATGACACGCCATGCTTCGTGACAAAGTTGGGTTTCAATACCGTTGATATAGCGTTGGATGTCAGTGTGTATTCCACTGTTCCTGCCGTACTCGGTTGCATGAATCGTTGCTACAAGGGGTAGTTTGAATTGATCCTTTAGCGCTTTGCCACTGAAATAGGCGAGCCAATCATGTGAATGGATTACGATCCCGTCTTCAACTTTGCGATTGCGGAGTTTTGTTTTTCCTTTGATCCAATCGGTCAAAAGCAGCTCTGCTCGATCTTTCATCGCAGCATTTAGCTGATGGACCCAATGAAAAAAGTCGTCTGCCGGGGTATATGGGGCCACACGGTGAATATGCACACCCTTGTAAACCTCTTCTGCCGGAGCGCCGGGGAAATCACACGTGACAACATGTACTTCATCCCCTTGAGCCGCCAAAGCCCAAGCAATCTCTTCAACGTGTCGAGCAATTCCGCCAACAATTTTCGGCGGGTATTCCCACGATAACATGAGCACGCGCATTGCAAAAACTCCTTAAGAACAGCACTGTCAGAAAATCATGCCGCACACTATTCCGTTAGACGTGCATAGAATTCCTGCTTTATGTGACAATTATTGGCAGACATGCGATCGACCCTCCATACAAACTATGAAGGGTCGATTCGATGGGCTTTGAATCAATGGTCAATTACGCTAGGACGCCCTGCGCGACATTTCCGAATACGTCAGTGAGGCGGTAATCCCGTCCACCGTACCTGTAAATTAACTTGTCATGCTGCATACCGAGCAGGTGTAACATGGTTGCATGCAGGTCATGCAGGTGCATCTTGTTCTCTTGCGCGTAGTACCCGTAATCGTCCGTTGCTCCATAAACACTACCTGCTTTGACTCCACCGCCAGCCATCCACATGGTATAACCATGTGGATTATGGTCGCGTCCGTCTCCGCCCTGTGCTACAGGTGTACGTCCAAATTCACCGCCCCAAAGGACAAGAGTGTCCTCGAGTAGTCCGCGGGATTTCAGGTCTTTTAGCAAACCTGCGATAGCTTTGTCCACCTCTTTGGCGTTCTTCGCATGGTCGGCTTTCAGGTTGCCATGTTGGTCCCACTTGTAACTGTGGGTGACCTGCACAAATCGCACGCCGCGTTCGCAGAATCGTCGAGCCAGAAGACACTGTCGTCCGAAGTTATCTGTTGGCTGCTCACCAACTCCGTAGAGGTCTTTTGTAGCCTTAGTTTCGTTGGAAATGTCCATGATCTCCGGTGCAATTGACTGCATTCTAAAAGCCAGTTCAAAGGTCTGGATACGCCCCTCTAGGTTAGGATCATGACCAAAGTGTTTCAACTGATCTTCGTTAAGATCCTTGAGCACGTCGAGTTGCATTCTTTGTAGGTCTTGAGGGGTTTCCGGGTTCTTAATATAGCTGATAGCGGCATTGGAAGCTGGAATGGATGCGTTCCCGATAGGTGTGCCTTGATAAGCAGCAGGTAGGAAAGCACTCGACCAGTTCTGAACTCCACCGTGCCCAAGGGTCGGGCAGATTGTGATAAATCCTGGCAGATTTTGGTTTTCAGTGCCAAGTCCGTACGTGATCCATGATCCCATGCTAGGGCGCACAAAAGTATCCGAACCTGTATGCATCGCGAGGAGAGCACCGCCGTGCGCCGGGTTGGAGCCATACATGGATCTAATTACGCAGAGATCATCCACCATTTCTGCGACATGCGGGAACAGGTCACTGACTTCGATTCCACTCTGACCGTATTTCTTGAATTCCCACGGCGATCTTAACAAGTTGCCAGTTTCCGCGAATTGAACACGCGGTTTGGTGATCGGACATGGTTTGCCGTGGTCCCGAGTGAGTAGCGGCTTCGGGTCGAAAGTATCCACCTGGCTGGGGCCTCCATGCATAAAGAGGAAGATTACTCGTTTCGCTTTCGGCTCAAACATTGGTGATTTTGGCGCAAGGGGATTGACGGGTGCAAGCGACCGAGGCGCGTTTGCTCG
>CAISOI010000827.1 GCA_903886985.1 uncultured Chthonomonas sp. | reverse complement strand
TTCAGGGTTTACCCGCAGATGTTCTTGCTGGTGGCTTAAAAGGCGCAGGTATTGCAGCATTAACGGGGCAGGATGTTGGTCAGGCTGCTCTAATGGGCGCTATTAACCCGGCAATGAAGGCTGGGATGCAGGGCGTTTCTGGGGCTATAGATGCAAGCGGGAAGCAGGACCTATTTATTGTTTCTGTGCGACTACGGAATCGCGAGGAGCATCTGCTTGTACGATTCTATGGTCAAGGAGACTTCGCCAACAATTCGATAATGCCGGACTGGGTTTACTTTGACCAAATAGGATTGTCGCGAATATCGCAGGGAAGTCAAGAAGACGACTCGCGACTCTATGCTATGTCGGTTGCAAACATGATTGGTGTGACTTGGGAAAATGAATGAGAGTTCTGGAGTACAAACAAGCGGCGTACTGCTATAGCTGAGGTGCAAACGGTTCTAATATACGATCGTTAGGAATTCATGATCTCAATCGGCAAAGACCACTTAAACCCTATCAATAAGATGTTGAAACGCCCTTAGTCAAAAGCAATCTTGACCAAGAGCGTTTCCATTACCATCTTCTTCAGTAAAGCCTGTGTGACGTCTCGCTTCGAGTTATATATGCGACTTTCGTGAATCAACTCAGTTAATGCGTGTTATTCAGGAACACTGAAATAGTGGCTTGATTGATATTCCCTACAACCACATCTGGCTTACCGTCATTATTAAAGTCGCCAATGGCCAGAGTTCGAACGTCTGTGCCTCCAGTTCCACATTTCATTCTCCACTATAAGAACTGGTATTCTAAATCTATGTAATCTTGCCCTTCGAGGAGAAATGCGATCTCATGACATCTTTATCTACTACGATATTGATACTACTTTCTACGCTAACAACCACGGCGACGCTTGGGCAGAGTGCCCCACCCATCCTGAAAGTCAGTTCGAATCATCGGTACCTAGTAAAGGAAGATGGAAAGCCGTTCTTCTGGTTGGGTGATACGGCGTGGGAGATATTCCATCGACTAAATCGAGAGGATGCGGATAAGTATCTCACGGATAGGGCGAAAAAGGGATTTACCGTTATTCAAGCTGTCGCAATTGCGGAGTTTGAAGGCGATACAGTTCCGAATGCGTATGGCCACCTTCCATTTATTGACTTTGATCCTACCAAGCCCGCTACAACCCCCGGCAAAAATAACGACTACTGGGACCATGTGGATTACATAGTGGAAAGAGCGAATTCTTTGGGATTGACGATTGGATTTTTGCCAACTTGGGGACGATACTGGCATGATGCACGCGCAGGTGGCAAGCCGATGTTTAATCCCACGAACGCGGAAATATATGGAGAGTGGATAGGAAGAAGATACAAAAATTCGGCGGTAGTGTGGATTTTGGGTGGAGACCGTGAAGTAGATACTCCCGAACAGAAAGAGACGATTAGGGCGATGGCGCGCGGACTTCGAAATGGGGATGGTGGTCGACACCTGATAAGCTTTCATCCCAATGGCGGGGTTGGCTCCGCTGGCGTGTTTCACAACGAACCGTGGCTCGATTTCAATATGCGTCAAAATGGCCATGGCACCGAATATACCGGGAAATATGAAAATATCCATGCCGATTACAATTTGGTTCCGATAAAGCCCTGCCTTGATGCGGAACCCATTTATGAGGATCATCCTGTCGCCTTTAATGCGAAGAGATTTGGGCATTCCATTGCAGCGGACGTGCGGAGGGCTGCCTATTGGGACATGTTTGCAGGTGCATTTGGGCATACTTATGGACACCATTCTGTGTGGCAGATGTACTCCCCAGAACGCACTCCGGTGAATGACCCTTTGATGGTTTGGACGGAAGCAATTCAACAGCCTGGGGCCACTCAAATGGGGTATCTGCGTAAGTTGATGGAATCGCGACCATTTTTGACACGGATACCAGATGACAGTTTGATTGTGGATGGCAATGTTAAGACCTCAATGCCCGGCGCTGGCACACGGCATTTTGCTGCCACACGGGATGAATCGGGTAGTTATGCAATGGTTTATGCACCCGTGGGTCGGAAATTCAATGTACTGACGAGCAAGATTTCGGGGTCAAAGGTGCACGCATGGTGGTTTAATCCGCGAACTGGAAAGGCGAAATCAATAGGGGAATTTGCCAACGAAGGAATCAAGGAATTCAGCCCGCCTGACCTTGGTGAGGCTATTGACTGGGTGCTGGTTTTGGACGATGCGTCGAAACGATTTCCAGCGCCGGGAGAGCCTGGGCGAAACTAAGACACACCAATTGCCCTTGCTTTTCCAGAGATCATGCTTTTGTAATCTAATAGCTAGACCACAACACCGCTTCTGAGACTTTATCCCATCAATTTGTATTGGTGTGTTTTTGCTTCTAGGACAAAGACATGATAGAATAGCTCGTCGAGATACTCCGCCTGAAAAGTTTCACTAATTGAGTGAAGTTGAGTGGAGTACCTGAATGACAAATCAGGAAGAGGAGCAAAATAGATAATTTGGAAAAAATACAAACAATTTTCGAGCGCAATCCTCAACGAGGAGGCAAGATTTCGGATCAACCCGCTGGTGATGCCGCCCGTTTGATCTTAGGCATCGTTAGCGGCAACGAGTGCCGAGCAACTGAAAAGATTGATGGAACTAATGTTAGACTCACCGTTCGTAACCACATCTTGGTTCGCGTTGAAAAGCGGAGAAACCCAGACAAGGACCAGAAAGCAAAGGGCATTATTGAGCCGTGGTATGTAGACGCGAACGAAGAGAGTTCCGAGGATAAATGGATCTGGGATGCTGCTCGTAATACCGACATCACTGAGGTTGAAGACGGAGAATGGAGTGGCGAAGCCTACGGAAAAAACATTCAGGGCAACCCACTAAACGTCGATCGAAATCAAGTTTTTCTGTTTAGCCATCCAACAGTGCTTGCATCGGCGACCATTGATTCGGTCCCCGTGACATTCGAAGGTTTGAAGGAATGGTTGCCGAGTAAGCGCAGTAAATTTGGAGATGCGCCTATCGAAGGAATCGTCTGGTGGAGT
>CAISOI010000826.1 GCA_903886985.1 uncultured Chthonomonas sp. | reverse complement strand
CCGGGCAGCCCAAACCACTTGCGCCGGTCTGTTCCTTGATTTTCAATTTGTAACCGATGCTCAAATCCTGAAAACCGTAAGCGCTGTTTCCAGCTCCCGTAATGGATTGGTAGGAGTTCAAACCAAGTCGAATTTCGCTCTTGTCTGTCAGCGGAGCGCGAAAAAGGGCTTCGCCCAAGGTCTGCTGATGAGTCCCGTTCAGGCGGGTGAGGGAGTAACCCGTCTCGATTTGATAACTTCCTTTTGGAACCGTTCCTATTCCATTTGTGAAATTGCCTCGGTCGGTATCGATGGGCTCACCCTTTTCTGCTTTATCACTGGCTCCTGCAAGAGGGTCTTTCTTGGCCGCATCTTGGGAAAATGCAGGTGAGACAGTAACTGCAGATAGTGCTAACACCAAAAAGATCAAACTCTTCATCAAGTAGTCTCCGTTAGGTTTGGTAGGTCGAAAATAGGTGATGCTCGTTGTCGATGGTGTGATTGTACCTGTACAGAATACGTGCGGAGCTGAACGTGGTTTCAAGTTGGAATGATCAATCTCTTACCAAAGGTACAATGCTGTAAACACTTTACAGGACCTATCTTTGTTAATCGACTCGCCGGATCCCAAAAAAATTACAATCTATACCGATGGTGGCTGTCAAGGTAATCCCGGACCAGGCGGATACGGTGTAGTTATGCTTTACAACGAAAAGCGCAAAGAACTCTCTGCAGGCTACCGGCTTACAACAAACAACCGCATGGAGATCATGGCCGCGATTGCTGCTCTTGAGGTACTCCGGTACCCCTGTGAAGTTACTATCTACACCGATTCAAAGTATCTTTCTGACAGCATTATGCTTGGTTGGGCGAAAAGTTGGCGACGCAATGGCTGGAAACGAAGCAATAAGGAACCGGCAATCAACCCTGACCTTTGGGAACGGCTATTAAACCTTTGTGAAACTCATTCAGTGAAATTTAGCTGGGTAAAAGGACATGCGGGGAACCCGGAAAATGAACGCTGCGATGAGCTTTCGGTGGCTGCATCGAAGGGCGGGGATCTGGCAATAGACGAAGGTTATGAGAAGAGTCGTAAATAGGTTCGATCACCGTTTGCTCTTTGATTATGTAAATGTTTGCCGACAACTGCCAGTCAGTCAATGCTTGGAACCATTCGCGTCCGAGGCTATTGGTGCCATATATTTCTTACCGGTATCTACCCGAGCTTTACAGGGCATAACTTTGATTCGGCAGAAATGTATTTGAGCTCAGTGGAACTTGGTCGATAATGTACACGTCATCATAATGACGATCACTTTGGTGATTTGCAGCTATTCCGTATCTCAAAATGACCATGCATTTTTTGGAGAAGATGATGAAGTTGTTCTGTACCATGACGTTGTTTGCAATTACCGCTTTGATAACCATGACGGTTTTATCGTGCGCCGGAGGATCTCCCATTTCCACTCCAATCAGTCCTCAGAGTTCTGCCTTGGTTACCCCTCAGTCCGCAAATCTATTCGATTTTTGGGTAGGAGATTGGGATCTGACCTGGACAACGGCAAAGGGAGACAAGATGACTGGCAAAAATCACGTTGTCAAAATACTTGGTAATGTCATTGAAGAGAATTTCGAAGCGCATGGCAATACGAATCCACCGCCGTTAAAGGGTAAGTCCGTGTCGGTATTATCCTCCCCAGGCAAAATTTGGAAACAGACTTGGGTTGACAATCAAGGGGGCTACCTTACCTTTGTTGCCCAGGTCGATGGTGACAAGCGGATATTCGCCACTGATCCTGTTATGCACAATGGAGTCGCCGCATATCAAAGGATGGTTTTTCACGACATCGCTCGAGACTCGTTCACATGGGATTGGGAAGGTACTCGAGATGGCGGGAAGACTTGGAAAAGTCTGTGGAAGATTGAATATAAGAGATACGTGAAGTAAACCCTAAATGAAATTGGGCATACCGGCTAATCATGCGTACATGTTTCGAACCTCTATGTATTCTGAGAACATATCTATCTCTAACTATTGGTTGATACTCTATCCATAAGCTTGAAATCCGCACGGTCTTGTAAGCACCTATTCAGCGCGACCTGTAGCGATTCCGATGTATTTCGCTACCCTGCAGAACGATATTCGCCTGCCCTGTTCGAATGATGCGGTCTTACTGTCGCGGGCTCGTAAGAACGCCAACCGCGCCGGTATGAACGTCTGCCCGGTTGAGTATCTCTTATGCAAATGGAGTCTGTAAACCGGCCCTTACAGGTATCTCCGCTTTCTTAACTGCACGCGCCTGATAAGGCGTCGACAAGATCGGCACGTAGAGCTTTCAAGTCTTTAGATAGCTCCACAGACTGTTCAATATCCAGCGGTCTTCTACCCAGTCCGTAGCACCTATCTGAAAGAACAGCGGCAACCTCTCTGGCCAATGCCGCCGAACTTCTTCCTCCCCCTTACGGATTATCTGAGTTCTATTCTCTAACTAGCTGCCACAAGCGTCTTGCCTTTTGTTCCTCAGCGGCGGAATGAAGTGGTCTATAAACCATTTTTCGCACAACTTCCGTTAGACGTCGATTGACATTATGTTTGCTGTCTTATTGATTTACTAACGGACGATTAATGCAGACGATCCATCATACACACATGTCGAGCAATTTCATCCTCGCTGTACTACATCTGTTTAAGATATTCTTATGATCTAATTTGACACCGATATGCCCGTTGTTTAGGATTAATTCCACGGTCAATATTTACCTTATGTGATCATTGTCTTGGGATTTCTTGTTATTAGTTAGGTGAGAATATTGTAACATTGAGAACAGATGCCTGACTTTTCGGACCAACATTATACTTGCTTATACGCAATAATCTTGCATTCAAAGGGAACATTAATACAATGACTTCGGAGAACAACGGATCGTCAATACACCAATTATTGTTTGGTTACAGGTCGGTCAAGTTAGCAGCACTTGCTATTTTCGGGCTGGGATTGCCGCTCGTAGGGAATACAGCTAATGCACAGACACTTTATGCAACAGACCAAATTAATGGCGCTATTTACAAAATTGCTCAGGATGGAACAGTTTCCACATTTGCAACACAATCCAAGGCCCAAGGAATTATTGTGGATAATATTGGGAATGTATATGTCGGAGATTATGTAGACGCACAAATTTATAAATATACTCCAGATGGAACAAGATCGTCGTTTGCGGCAGTGAACAACGTATATGGAATGGCATTTCAAAATGACGGAACCTTATTAGCCACCGATTTTGACAGCCACATTTACCAGATTACCGCTGCTGGAGCTGTATCAACTTATGCCTCGGGATTGAATTCCCCGTTCGGATTAGCGATAGACGGAAATGGTAATGTCTTTGTCTCGGAAGCGAATAGTGGTCAAATCTACAAATTCACTCCCGGCGGTGTAAAATCCCTATTTTCATCCGGCTTTACAAACCCATTTGCGTTGGCAGTCGATAGCAGTAACGATGTATTCGTGTCGGACTTTGGCACAAAGGTGATCACAAAAATTACTCCCGGGGGTTCGCAGTCCACTTTCAGCTCCAGCAATTCGACTGCTCCCTACGGAATGGCTTTTGATTCCAATGGCAACATGGCGCTTGCCTCCAGGGATGGGAGCATCGACAAGATAACCCCCGGAGGAACCAGGAGTGCTTTCACATCAGTTCCCTCGATGCCGTTTGGATTGGCGTACGATTATAGTTCTTCAGTACCAGAGCCCGGGGCGATTGCTCTGGGGGTCGGGGCGTTTTCTGTGGGCGGTCTTGCTTTCGTAAGGCGACGAAGGCGAATGAAGAGATCGAAGTCTTAGTCTTTCCGGCTAACGAGAAGAGACCTCAAGTCCATCCTTATCCGTTTGCGGGTAGGGATGGGCTTTTTGTTTGTTTGTCGAATTAGATTGCGCGTCGTTCTAGTTGCTCGCAGCAACGTCAAAGACAGATTCTTCGCAGGCCAAGAATGACAGATTGATAGGTTGTGTAAGTGAACGGGGACTTATTTCTGGATGGAAGGTTTTTTGTGGATTCCCGCCTTCGAGGGCATGACAGATTATAGCGTTGTCTCTATAAATAGGGCATATTCGTGTTGACTGGGTCTATGCGGGAGGGACTTCTGCTCTTTTGGCACTCGGTCATTACGGTTAGGGGGTCGGCTAATACAGACAAATACGATGGAAGTTCGATAAGTTGTCTTGTCCCTTAAGAGCTAGGACGATGTTGTAAATCCAAACACGAGAAAACGTCTTTAAGCTCCCTTCTTATTGCACTGCACCAGTGCAGAGAAACAACTACTTAAACAGGACGTCAACTTCAATTGTCCAACCTGGCACGGCAGGTTCGGCATCGGCAATTTCACCGCGTTTGAAAACCACCGGCTCAGTAGGATTATCTGTTGAAAACTTCTTGATAACCTTCTCGCTCAAAAGATCGACATCCCACACAATGAGTGTTCCTGCAACAAAATAGTCTTCGATCTTCCTGGTAATTGCTGTTTCAGCGGCTGGACCATAGTCTCCCTCACTTCGAACTTCGACGGCAAAATCGGGAGCACCATTTATGAACTTCATGTTATTGTCAGGGATTGGTCCGGTAAACCATCCGGCATCAGGGCTAAACGACTGTCTGTTTGGCAGTTCTACGAGAAACCCCACATTGTCTCCAAAGGAATGACCTCCTCCTTTATCCATCCTATAGAGAAATAAGAATGAGGATATAATATGCGCTGCATTGCCAGGCAGATAACCTGAAGGACTCATTTGCAATAATTCTCCATTCACCAATTCAGCCTTGCTGTGGTTTGGAACATTATAGAGATCGTCAATTGTCGCTCGGATGAGGGTTGGCATAGTGCATACTCCGGTTTTAACTAGCATCTGGTAGATGGCTAATTGTACAGCGAACCAACCGACAAGTCAAATTCCACAAAGAGAATTGAATCCACTATGCTCAATAAATGGAGAGTAAACGTCAAGTTTCGAGGTTATTAAGCAGGCTCAGTAATATCATGAATTTGGTTGGATTTCACGTGTTCGAGAGTCTGTTTTTTCCCAGAGAGCCAAGTGATCTCGAGTTTCTCGATCTCTGTTGCAGTACCCAGCCCGAAGTGAATTCGGGAATCGCTGTCACCTCCGTAACTTCCACCACCAAGCTGAACTCTCAGCTTCTTTTTGCCATTGATTGTGGCGGTGCATCGCGTTCCGACCGGGGTGCAGCAGTTATGTTTATCCTTAAGTCGCAACATCACCCAGTTTCCGGTAGCAGATTGATTCAGCAGAAGTGTGGGTCGGTCATCTGAAGCAGTAATCAGGACATCCATTTTCCCGTCATTATTGATGTCTCCCACGCAAAGACCTCGATGAATACGCACGTCATCCTTTGGTAATGCGTCCACCGCTTCCACGTAGTTACCCTTATCATCCATCAACAACAATTGGTTGCGCTGTTTATAGGTGAACTGAGGATCTTGATCGTGAATATAAGGGTTGACGTGACCATTGGCAAAAATGAGATCTAATCTGCCATTGTTACGAGTATCGAGGAATGAACATCCAAAACCAAGATAGGGAATGGTTGGTTCTGCGACGCCCACATCTTGAGAAACGTCTGTAAAGTACTTTCCGCCCTCATTCTTGTACAGGGTATAGGGTTCGCCGCTGAACGTAGTCACCAATACATCAAGGTGTCCATCGTCATTGAAATCTCCGACGGCAACGCCCATGTTGGCGAGGGCGTGGTTGTTCATTTTGCCATAGGAGACGCCTTCTTCTGGTCCCACATCTTCAAATTTACCACCACCTACATTGCGCAGCAGGAAGTTAGGTCCCATGTCGTTGGCAACAAAGAGATCGAGACGACCGTCTCCGTGGAAGTCGGCAGCCGCGGCACCCAGGCTTCGTTGTGCAACCTTGCCTACACCCGACGACTCCGTCACGTTGGTGAATGTGCCGTCCCCATTATTTCGGAACAGCACATTAGTCGCGGGTTTGTAGAACATTGGGGAGCAGACGTCTGGCTTTCCATCTTTGCCGAGGCAGTCGCGATCTGCGTCTACGGACCATTCGCAGTAGCGAGTTACAAAGAGGTCTAGAAGACCATCGTTGTTATAATCGAACCAGACCGCACCGGTAGAAAATCCAGTCAATCCGAGACCAGACTTTTCGGTGACGTCCTCAAAAGTGCCATCACCTCTGTTCTTATACAGTTTGTTCTTGCCATAGCAACAGACATAGAGGTCCGGCTTGCCGTCGTTATCGTAATCTCCTACGGCGGCGGATATTCCGTAGTCGGATTCAGATTTGCCAAAAGCGTCTGGCTTGAGGGTGAAATTACCTTTGCCATCGTTGATGTAGAGCCGTTGGTGTAAGGGCTCTTTATATTGCGATTTGCAAGTACCTATGGGCTTTGGCTGTGGGAAATAGATATCAAGATGTCCATCGCCGTTGGCATCGAACATAACCGCGCCTGAGGCAACCTGTTCAATGAAGTAACGTCTTTCGCACGTGCCATTGCGCTGCCGAAAATTGAGTCCTGCTTCTAAGGTTATGTCTTTGAATTGGACTTCTGAAGCCGACTTTGGAGGAGTATTCGACGTGGGAGACGTATTGGGACCATCGCTGTCCTTCTTTTTGCCACCACAGCCAGTGAGTAGGCCAGAAGCAGTTGCAGCGGTGATTCCTAATGCAACTCCTGTATGCTTTAGTAGCAGTCGTCTGGTAAAAGCGTCATTAATACTCATGCGTGCGAGTCATCCTTGACATCAAAATTAGTGTAGTAAGAACTACTGACCTTGTTGATATGCAGCCGCTGCTTTTTTGATTGCCGTTGGTACATCCTTATTATTGGGATCCAATTTTAAGATGGCAAGATACTCGTCGCGAGCAGGTCCAGGTCTTCGTAGGTCTTGATATCTCTTTGCAAGAACTGTGTGCAGCTTAATGTCCTCTGGATGTTTTTGGCTCAAATCCTGGAGCCTACGCAAGAGCATATCGTTGGCTTCCATCTTCGTGCCAAAAGTGGAAGCCTTTTTGGCTTGAACTCTGTCACCCAATCTTGTGTAGACCATAGCCAGACGTTGATAGGAATACGGCATTGTGTTGTCAGCTGCAACTGCTTTCTCAAACGTCGTTCTTGCTCCCTGAAGGTCATTTACAAGAATCAAGGCGTCTCCCAGATGCTGCAGCATAATAGGATTCTTTGGTGATTTTTTCACTGCACGGGCGAATGCTTCCACAGCCTTCTTGTTTCTGTCAGGGTCTTTGGTTTGAAGGATTGTCTGACCATAGAGATCATTTGTAGGCGCATTGTCCGGATCAACTTTTAAGAGCTCCGTTGTAACTTTCAAGGCATTCGGCATATCGTTCATAGCCCGCAAGACGATTACAAGCATCTGCCCCATCTCTTGATTGCCCGGTTGGAGTTGATGCGCCTTCCACAAGGCTGCAACCCCATTCTTCTTATCGTGCAACCCTACATAGGCTCGACCCAAATGATAGTGGACTTCCGCGCTGTCTGGCAGTGCTTTTGCCAATCCAACAAATTCATTTTTTGCAAAGTCCAACTCACCGGCATGGTTTTCAGGATTCGGAAATTGTACTGCATATTCCAAAGCGGACTTGGCCATTAGAAGGTGAGTATTTGGATTATCGGGGTCCAGAGCAAGTGCTTTGCGGACAACATGCATGGCTTCATAATAGCGACCTTCTTTATCAAGTACCGCAGTCAGTCCCTGCCATGCTTCCAGGTTCTTTGGATCACTTACGGAGATTTCATGATAAACAGTTTCCGCCCCCACAAACTCCTTGGCTGCCAGAAACATATCACCCAAACGCAACTTGATCTTAATATCTTTGGGAGACAGCTTGAGAGCAATTCCAAATTCAATTGCAGCTTTTTTTGGAACCTTTGCGGCTGCAAAAAATTCACCGAGTGCAACATGTGTTGCCGGGTCCTTCGGATTTGCTTTGATATTTGCGACCAGTATTGTGAATTTCAGTTTGGCGGCAGCGGCAGCATCTGCAGATGTTGGTAAGGTTGTTCCAGGCTTTGGTTTGTAAACCAAGCGAAATCCAATCCCTCCAATTAAAAGTGTCATACCAATGAGGAGTATCTTTGCGATTTGATTGTTGGAAGAGTTCATTGTCATTGCGGGATCGTCGTAACTAAAGACTGCATAAAGACCAATATACCCGATTCGGTATCGACGAAGATAAAAAGCGGTTGGTAAGTTTGCGGTGAATGAAAGTTTAAGCGGCAGAAAAAACAAAACCTGCCGTCCTCAGTGGTAAGTACAATCTGAGGACAGCAGGTAATGAATGCTAAGAGATTAGCTTAGTTTGGCCAGTAGCTAGGACCAGCGCCCGTTGGAGGCTGTGGCATCAATTTGTTCATCTTGGTATCCATGACTGCGTCTCCAGGATAACCATTGTTGCCAGTACCACCCGTTTGGTAGCCCATCTGTCCGCCGTTGAAGAACTTGACGTGACCGTCGACGAATGCATAGTTTGCACCATCTTTGTGTCGTCGTAGCGGTGGAACTTTGTTGCCGGTTGCGCCTTCATAATAAAGGTTCTGCTTGTGGTCGTTCATCCAGCCCCACTCGTCGCCGTTAAGACCCATACAAGCGCCTTCAGAGGTTTGGGTGCCAGCTTCCACGACAAGAATCGTGTTGGATGGGAAGTTGATTGCCGCAAGTTTTGCCGGGTTCTGCCATGCATTCCAGCCACGACCTACGATTTCGCAGTTAGTAGCATAGTTCATGGAACCTGTCCAACCGTCATCGTGCTTGGTCTTGTCGTTGTAATCGTTGCCAGGACCATTTGCAGACAGGCAGATGAGGATTTGTTTGTTCTTGATGTATGGCTGACAAACTTCGTCCCATCCCTTGTGATACTCTTGATAAACTCCACCACTAGGGTCAACTTTACCAATGGTTGGGTCGCCGGCGGAGAGATCATACTCCCACTGTGGCAATTTTTCGTCGAAGTCTTGGACATACATCATCATTCCAAGAGCGATCTGCTTTTCGTTGCTTGAGCAACTTGAAGTTCTTGCAGCTTCTCGAGCTTGGGCAAATACAGGGAATAAAATAGCGGCCAAAATCGCAATGATTGCGATTACCACGAGCAACTCGATAAGAGTAAATCCTCGTGAATTTCTAATACGATCCATCATTCTGTCTCCTTTGAACACAACAGATCAGTCTTTGGTCTTTCAATCACTTACCCGAATACTGAAATTCCAAAGACTCTTTTAAAATTGCAACCTACCCAAAGTGAACGAGTCCATCTATTGGGGCCCGACTTCACCGGAGCACGCCTTTGTGTCGGAATACAGGTCCAATCGGCGATTTTCCCTGTAAATCAGATGATCACCAAATGTGTGACCAAGTTAAAAATTACGGAGTTGGAGAACCACCTGGACGACCAGGGTATCCACGTCCAACGTTTGCTGGCTTATTCTTAGCCATGTCATCTTTAGAAGGAGGACTACCGCCTCCCTTGGTCATCTGGTCGTACTTGGCTTTCATCGCAGGATCATCGGTCGCTTTTGCCGGTCCAGATAAGAAGAGCTTATAACCAACGAAACCTACCACAACAACAACAACAACTATGATTGCAGCCATGACCGCAGGGCTAACATTTTGCTTCATTGACAGCGTAACCTCCGTAGTAACATGCAAGCTTAATACACAGACAATAAGATGAATGTATACTTCTCACTGCAATCTTAACATTCTTTAACTTTGTTGTCAAGCACTTTCGGAGCGATTTTTTAAGTAGTTTTAAGCAAGCAGACTCTCAAGGACCGCATGTTTTCTAATATCATTAGACAGTTTGTAAGTTTCCACAGACCTTAAAGCGATTTAATAATTGGTTCGACTTTGGCTGTGTCATTAATGTTCCATCCTTCCTTTAACTATAGGATCAAGTCAATTGTCAAGATTTGGATTTTGATCGTACTTTTCGAGGCAGTTACTCCCATAAAGTGTTGACACTTGGTTCAGTGGGGGTTATGATGAATCAGACTAATGGAGGTCAAAGAATGCACAGCATCATACCGTTGATTCTCGGGCAGCGCGTGTTTGCAGTAGTAGGCGCGTCTCGAAACATCGAGAAGTATGGTTATAAAGTTTACAAAGCACTTTTAGCCGCAGGTTATACGGTTTATCCTGTCAATCCAAATGCCGATGAGATAGATGGCAACAAGGTTTATCCTACCTTGGAGGCTGTACCAGAAAAGATTGGATGTGTGGTAACGGTAGTCCCTCCTAACGTTACGCTTGAAGTTATGCGTCATGCTGGTGCCCTGAGTATTCCTTATGTATGGATGCAGCCGGGTTCCGAAGGTGAGACGGCGGTAATGGAAGCGGAGGCTTCTGGAATATATGTTGTCCACAGCGGACCATGCATTATGGTCGCTGTCCTCACGAAGAAAGCGAATGCAGCGGCGGAGTCAATCCGATAGACGTCCATCCCAAAGAGGTCGATTCTGCCGCAATTGGCCTCGACAGTGCACCAACTCTGGAACATCATGATCGCAGAAATGCCATTTTGTTGGCACTGTTGGTTATGGCGATTACCCTCATCCCCTATCTTTTTGGAGTTATCGACCGGGGCGCCCGTCCCAGTTTAGGTTGGTTTTCCGGTTTTACTTTCAACGCGACAGACCACTGTGTCTACTTATCCTGGATGAAGCAGGCTGCGGAAGGCGGATTTTTTCAGCGCAACCTCTTCACAACTGATCCTCAACTAGGTCACCAATTCAATTTGTTCTTTTTGATTTTGGGATGGATTTCTGGAATTACGCATCTTTCGCCCATAGGCTTCAACTTAAGATTAAACAAATTTTCATCAACAGTTCTTGATGCTAAATCAATAATCAATTTAGCAATTTCAGTTGATCCATT
>CAISOI010000825.1 GCA_903886985.1 uncultured Chthonomonas sp. | reverse complement strand
GGCAGATCCGTTTTGATCTCGCTACCGGTATTTATTGATAAATCAGCGCGATGCTGCCTGATCATTCGGATTAAACTCTTCAATTCCGTTGTTAAATCGTGCTTGATATGAGACCAGTCAGACACGATATGAACGTGATCGACAAGGGGTTTGACCGTTCGCGGCAAAATCTGAAGAGAACTCAAGAATTCTTCCTCGTGCCAATCGCATGGCTCAACCAGAATGGGAGTGGCCGCGAGCAGTTTCTTTTCTGCACGTGCCCTGATTCGGGGCAACTCATGTTGTTCAATGAATTCAGAGTTTAAGAAGTTTTGCGTCACCATCAGGATTGCAATGTCGGCGTGATCAATCTCCTCAAATATGCGTGGAAGAAACTTTTCACTGGCTTTAAGTTCCTGATCGTACCAAATCTCTACTTTCTCCCGTCTCAGTGAGGATGTTAGGTGAGGAATTATACTATGGTCATTGTCGGGGTCAAACCATTTATTGTCCAATCTGGCATAGCAGATAAAGATTCGAATCGGTTCATCTTGTTGAATTGTCAAGTTCAGTGCCTCAGGGAAATTGATTCTAAGCAATATAATGACATATACTGGCTTTAGCGTGTATTACTATTGCGGCCCGATCGCTAGACACGTATTAGAGGTAATCAGACGATATCCAAATTCACAATCCCAGCGACTCTGAAACTCCCTGCAATGCAGTAATGCAGTTCTGGATGTGCTCATCCAGAGGAATTCCCAACTCCTCAACCCCCAGCGCAATATCCTCTCTAGATACCGACCTCGCGAAGGATTTGTCCTTCAATTTCTTCTTCACCGACGAAACCTCCACATCGGCTATGCTTCTGGTCGGTTTCACGTAAGCCACTGCGGTAATCATCCCGCAGAGTTCATCAACTGCGAAAAGCGCTTTTGCCATCAAGGATTCTCGCGGCACTCCCAGATACGGCGCATGTCCTGCTATAGCATCAATTATCGCTTCTGACCATCCTAGGCTCCGCAGATGATTCATCCCCATAGTCGGATGTGCTGGTGCCTCCGGGTATCGCTCATAATCAAAGTCGTGAAGGAGCCCAGCCAAACCCCATAGCTCTATATCTCCCCCTAACTTTTCAGCATAAAACCGCATCGCAGCCTCCACCGCCAATGCATGATTTCGGAGGGAGTCCGAGGCAGTCCATTCTGTCACAAGTGCCCATGCATCTTCACGAGTATGTGCCATCTATTCAATCACTTCCATTTCTATAGATTCAGTTTCAACATTGAAGGGGGTAATGATGATTCCCTCCGTCGTAATTCTTCCCCGTTCAACAAAGTAGCCCACCATTCCTGAGATCGAACTACCCACATCAACGATACAATTCAGTAACTCAACGCCGTCCATAGAGCAAAAAATGTGATTACCAAAAATCGTTACATTGAATTGATAGCATTGATCTTGGTTCCACACGAACGGCTCGCGCCCAAGTACTATCTCACTATCCCAACATTGGATCAACTGCACCTCGTTTTTTGCGAATACGAATGCAAAATACCGCGTAAGACCACGGCAACCAACAATCAATCCGCACCTGCGTACAATCCACGGCGTGATCAGTGCAGTCGCGGTATAGCTTTCCCACTCGGAGGTCCCCTGAGCGATCAATCCAATTTCATCTCGATTCTGAATAACCTGAAAAGTGCTTGAATTGCCTATTACGCTGAACTCGTCAACTGCATCTACCCACGCTCTCTGCCAGACGTCGCCACCCTCCGTCCGCGCGAGCGTCACATCCGGCGCCCCTGACCAATCTAATGTATCGATCTCAATGAAACCATCCGCGCGACCATCACAACTCACTTCCACTCCGATTTCTGCAATTGGGTATCCGCCCTCTTCCGGAACGCGCCAGGAAAGTGAGTTCCATTCCGTATTCTCAACCGTGAGTGAAGGAGCGAATAGGTGCGTTAATGTATCCAAGTGATTGTACTGCCGCAAATACAACCGAAGTTCAACCGCAGAGTTGGCAGCTACTCTCACTCTCGCATGCACGGTTTGGCCCGGATAGAGCGTCGGACACATCTGCAGCCCATACCCTTCCATCTGCAGCTTTTCAGGGGAAGCAAACGTGGCAGTCTTAATGCGCGCAAATCGACCGGAAGATAAATATCGGAAATCCGCACGGAGTGTACGAGAATCAGGCTCGATTTCAGATGTGTTAAAAATGCGGGTTACAACACCCCTACTTTCCACCAACTGCTCGGAAACAAATCCTTGCACGGACCCCGAAAGTGAAAAGTGGAATCGTGCTCCATCTTTCGGACCTGCAAGTGTCGAACCCGTCAATTTGTGCCCCATTGCCGCTACAGCATAACTCTCACGAACCGCATCGGTAATGCACCTTCCACCATCGGCGGTAGGTAAAAACAAGCGATCGGCAACAGGCCCGCGCCAATCTGGTCCAGTCTCAAATCCCACCAAACCGTTCCGAACACCTAGAATGCAACCGACATTTGCAGAATTGCAATCGGTATCCCACCCGCAACTATTCGCAATTCGTAACGATTCGCTGAAATCTCCTTTGCCATGTAGCAAGGCGAGAATGATTACGCCGTGATTGGGAACTACGTGACAATTTCCTGGAAATTTGTGATAACCAAATAACTCTTCCAGCTTTTGTCGGGTGACCCGCCAATCAAAGTCGACGCTGGACCATTCCCGAATATCCGCAATCATTGTCGAGACAATACTCTCGGAAGGAATGTAAGATGTGGCACAATCCAAGAGCTTATCAATGTCCGGTTCTACAAACGCCATCGACACCATTGCGGCGATTACGAGTGCAGCATAAACTGCTTCGCCATCATGGCTAACGCAAGCTGCCTCCCCTGCCAGTTTCACGGCAAGATCAGGATTTCCGGGTGCCACAAGCCCCCATCCGTCAATAAATATCTGCGCGCCAATCTGTTCTGCGACAGTCGATCCGTTTGTTTCAATGGAGCCAGAATCTGGAGCATCGATCCCATTTTTCAAATTCAGAAACGCCGTATGTTCAGTAGACTGCCCAATCCCACCCCACCATAGAATTGTTTTGTTTTCAATGATGTAATTAAGCCAAGTCTGCCCGATCTGTTTTGAGGAAATATCAGAGGTGGGACCATGGTCTTCCAGTGCGCGTAGAAAAGTAAATGTGCCCGAAATATCGTCATCAGAAACGATTAGCGGTACACCTAATCTCTCGTGAACGTAATAATCGATCTGCCCAAATTCGGATCGTATCTTTTCGTAACTCCACCCTTCAAAAGGCCGACCGAGGTATACACCTATTATTTTGCCGAGAACACCGGCATATACGCGTTCAATATAGTCAACGGGAATGGGTCCAGTGCTGAGAGGATTTGAGGCATTCATAATGTTAATTATTTCCTCACTTTTGTGAGATGCAACTAAATTCGTCCCATTCCGCAGCTTGATCATGCAATTTAGAAATCGGAACTTTCAATGCTCGGAAGATTAGGACGCTTCACAAATAAAGCAGATTAGAGGGCAAGATTTATCTAGCCCTCTCACATCCGCCTAGTTTGGCAAGTTCAAACAGGCATTGAACACCATGGTATAGCTGCCCTGAGTTTCGGCACGCCACATGGGATTGATCGAGAAGAGAATCGTATGACCTTTCCCCATTGGCACATCAACTACCGCCGCACGCCCAGCCAAGGCTTCGCCCCCTGCCAACATACCACTGACCAGTAGATCATCGGCATCCGCAAACCGCAACAATGCCCGTGGTCCCGTGCTAGTCGGAGCCAATTCCTTAGCCCAGGTTGGCAGAGATATCGACTTCGGATCGAAGTTTGCAGACAGTCGGCTCTTTTTGTCGGTATTCGGTTTTCGGTTCGGATTCACCCGTGCCTGAACGACATCCGCGTCTCGAATACTTCCCCGACCACTGGGTCTTCCACTAGCAGCACCAAACCCACCACCACCTCCGCCACCACCTCGACGCCCACCTCCACCACCAGTTACCGCCTCGGCAACTTTGGGATTATTTTCTCCCGCTATCTGGAAGAAAGGACCGTTACTAAAATAGACTGCCACGGATTCTTCAAGCCCAGCAGTGACCGGACTATTTGGGTCCGTTACAACGGCATTGAAAACAGTTCCCTGTCCTTGAAAACCAGCGGGTCTGGCGGTAGTCACTCCCGGAGCGAGACCGAGGTCGATGAGCGCCGAAGAACTACCTTGTCCACCGATAAGAACTCCGCCGCCTTCCACAAATTTCTTAAGTTTCGCCGCACCATCGGCACCTATTCCACCACGAATATCATCGGTAGAATCTGGCACACCCAATGCCGGCGTTTCAGCGCTTTTCTTCCACGGAATGGGTTGACTGCCCCCAACACCGCTAACTAGTGACGATCCACTGAATGCTCCGGGCGGCACAATAATGACATCCCACCTTGTTCGCAAGTCAGCTGTATCTCGGATTTTATGTGGGTCGATATATTCATAGGGAACTTTCCACTGTTCGAAACCCAGCCTCCACCATCCTTCGTTCTGAGTGTTTTGCCAGGTGTGCATCAGCGCGATTCGAGGCATTTTTCCAGAATAAATCGGTGGCAATTCTGTCTCACCCGTAAGTTGTTTCATCGGCAATTGAAGAAGCTTCACATCCTCCGAACGGACGGTGCGAACGTTCTTCAGTGGTCCCAAGCTCCAACCAGTGTCGTCGTATGGCGCAGGGTCATTCACATTGTAATACTGAAGATCCAGCAACATGTCGGCCATGCGGCTGTAAGGTTGATCCATGCGAACAACATACGATCCCGCCGGAAACTTACCATCAGCAATCTCAATAGGTGCGTCGGTCTGATGAACCTCAACTCCCTGCAATCGCAAAATCTTGATCAATTCTGCCTGCTGCGGTTTGTGCTTCTCATCGCCCGGCAGAATGTAAGCCGCGGGACCTTCAACTCGTGCCTTTTCAATCGACCGCTTCGATTTTAGATAGAAATTGTGTAGAAGCTCGTCCTTATGATCCGCAGTGTAATGCAAAGCCAGAAGTGCCGCACTCTGCTGATAATTCACGTTATTCCGCAGAGACCACCTAACGGTATTCAATGGCGGATTCGGGCGGAACCAATCTCTTCCCGATTGTGGTCCAACAGTTCGATTTTGTGTATCCGGACTGCTATTACCAAAAGTCTCGTAGAACCTGCCAATCGAATTGTGTCCATTGGCAATGTAAAACATGTAGTTCGGTGCCCAACCGTCATAGAATCCATGTGTCCACACTCCGGGGACGTTCCGC
>CAISOI010000824.1 GCA_903886985.1 uncultured Chthonomonas sp. | reverse complement strand
GTTGAATTTTATAAACGACCGGCAGCGAAACCGAGGCGAATTTACTCCGCCGAATACTTTTGTATTACACCCGTATGGTCGATATTGCAATGCAAACAAATTCGCTGGCGAAGTCGACACTTTTGAGGCAATTGAGCATGCTAAGAAGCACTACAGCATTGACGAGAACCGGATTGCCGCACGTGGATTTAGTATGGGTGGCGCCGCATGTTGGCAGTTTGGGGCGCATTTTCCGGGTGAATGGGCGGCTATTGCTCCCGGTGCAGGGTTCGCTGAATCTCAAGAATTCCTCAAAGTTTGGCAGAACGAAAAAGTTAAACCGACGTGGTTTGAGCAAAAGTTGTGGCATTTCTACGACTGCACCGATTATGCGGTGAATATTGCCAATACTCCCACTGTAGCGTATAGCGGCGAGATTGACGGTCAACGTCAGGCTGCTAACATCATGGCTGCGGCTATGCTGAAAGAAGGTCTGGAACTCTCGCAAATAATTGGTCCAAAGGCGGGGCACTTTTATGAAGCAGGCGCAAAAGCGGAACTGAACCGCCGTATGGATGCCATTATGGCGATAGGGCGCAACCCCATGCCTCTTTCCATTCAGTTTACGACTTGGACGTTGAAATACAACAAGATGCGCTGGCTTGAGTTAGAAGGACTTGGAAAGCACTGGGAGAGAGCCAGAGTTAATGCTGTATTGAAACCAGAAGCAGACCAGATTAATATCAGTGAGACAAATGTCACACGGTTATGCTTGCGTTTTGGCCCCGGCGAAAGCCCTTTCAAGACCGGATCCATACCTGTTGTTACTATCGATGGAAAGTCGGTCAAAACGCACACTGTTCCGTCGGAGCGCTCCTTTGTTGTACATCTACACAAAGAGGGGACTTCGTGGAAAGCCGATGATGCGGCTACGGCGGGAGTTGCAAAGCGACCTGGATTGCAGGGACCTATTGATGATGCATTCATGGATAGTTTCGTGATGGTTAAACCCACCGGTGCATCCGCGAACGCCAAGGTTGCAGATTGGGTTGCAAAAGAGATGGATCACGCAATCGTTCATTGGCGACGACAGTTCCGGGGTGAAGCGCGAGTCAAAACTGACGCTGAGATATCGGATGAAGATATAGCAAGTTCTAATCTCGTTTTGTGGGGAGATCCTACCAGTAATAAGGTCCTCGCCCGGCTTGCAGACAGATTGCCTGTCAAGTGGGATGCCCAGGGTGTTCATGTAGGCAACAAGTTATTTGCAGGGGACCATCATGTTCCGGTTCTTATCTATCCAAACCCGCTTAATCCCAACAAATATATCGTGTTGAATAGTGGCTTTACCTATCGAGAATACGATTACCTCAACAATGCAAGACAGGTTCCGCGATTACCCGATTGGGCGGTAGTGGATGTGACTGTTCCGGTCTCATCTCGGTGGCCCGGAGGAGTAGTCGACGCCGCTTTCTTTGGCGAAAGCTGGGAACTAACTTCCGAAAGAAAGTAAATGATGTAAAGCGAATAGATGGCGCTCTAAGAGAAGAGCGCCATTATTTCGAGTCAATGATTGTTACAAAAGCCTATCGCTGCAGGAGTTGATTATGCCGCTTATCGACCTACCTCTAGAAGAACTTAAAACTTATCAGGGCAGAAACCCCAAGCCTGCGGACCATGCCGAATTTTGGTCTAATGCGCTTCGTGAGCTAGGGGACACATCTGCCAATGTTGAATTAATCCCTTCCCGATTCCAATCTGAAGTGGCGGAGTGTTATCATCTGTATTTTTCCGGTGTTGGAGGCTCCCGCGTACACGCCAAATACCTACGCCCGCGTAATGTTGGCAAGTCGATCGCGAACCGTGCTCTATTACAATTTCATGGATATACTGGTCACAGTGGGGATTGGTTAGATAAGCTGGCATGGGTGTCACAGGGGTTTTGCGTTGCATCTATGGATTGTCGTGGGCAAGGTGGTAGGTCCGACGATGCCGGTGCAGTTCGGGGCACCACCCACCATGGTCACATTGTGCGTGGATTGGATGATGTCGCTGAGAAAATGTTATACCGACAAATTTTCTTAGACACGGTGCAGCTTGCTCGAATAGTTATGTCTTTCGACGAAGTCGATGAAAATCGGGTAGGTGCAACTGGTTGGTCGCAGGGTGGGGGATTAACAATCGCTTGCGCAGCTTTGGAGCCGAAAATCCAGCGAGCTGCACCTGTATATCCATTTCTGACGGACTATCAACGCGTCTGGGAGATGGATTTGGCCGAGGAGGCGTATCGAGAGCTTAGAAACTTCTTCCGAATGTTCGACCCGCTGCACGAGCGTGAATCCGAGATATTCGACCGACTAGGTTACATCGATGTTCAGCACCTTGCCGAGCGGGTAAGTGCGGAAGTGCTCATGCCCGTTGGATTGATGGACAAGATTTGCCCACCATCAACTCAGTTCGCTGCATACAATAAAATTGTCAGCAAGAAAGAACTCTTGATCTATCCAGATTTCGGACATGAAGCGCTTCCTGGCTGCCATGACCGAATATTTGCGTTTATGTCGGAACTATAATCGCGATGGTCTTCCAGGCCATGAGATAGGGCGTGACCAAAAAGCGTCCTCCCGACCCCCGTAGTACTCCGACAGGGCGACATCAAGGATTTTCGCTGTCCGACAGGCAGATTGACCAGTACTTGGGCACTTGCCGTCCCCGTGAAGTTCATTCACGATAGTTTGAATGAGAGGTTGCTGAATGTGAATTGGATTTCTAATCTCTAGATAACTAACTTCATTGTCGTGGGTGACGGCAATCGGCTCGTCGCTAAATGTGGAGAGGGATATCTTCCCGTTAGTTCCAATGATCTCGATCGTATCTTCTCGGAAGCCAGCAGCAAAATTCCAGATTGCTGTTCCGAAGGCACCATTTTCAAGTTTGAAAGTCAATCCCACAGTGTCTTCGACCTCATAAACTCCTGCTAGGTTTGCGGCGCGACCAGTTGGGTGCAGAAGGGGACCACAAATGAAATCGAGGATATCGAGTGTGTGACATCCGAGATCCATTACGAAACCGCCGCCTGCCTGAGTAGCGTCTACGCGCCACGGCAATTTACTTCTGTCTGTTCGATGCCTGTCCGCGTGAAATCTATAATGAACACCAGTAATCTGCCCGAGTTCTCCGGCTTCAACCATCTCCTTGATTCTGATAAACCTTGGCAGGCCCCGTCGGTAGAAGGCTACAAATAGTGGTTGGTTCGCCTTCTGAAAGGCGTCTGCCATCTCTTTGCATTCCCAATAGGTGCGTGCCATTGGCTTTTCCACATAACACGGTTTTCCTGCTGCAGCCACAAGGAGTGAATATTCATGATGGGAGCTGGGTGGTGTGGCAATATAGACGGCGTCGACTTCGGGGTTTTCAATGATCTGTGAAGCATCTTTGGTCCAGTTAGGGACTCCATGGCGGCGAGCATAGTCCTCCGCGAGCGCTCCATTGCGGCGCATCACCCAGGTGAGTTCACTGCCTTCTGCGAGTTGGAACCCTGGCCCACTCTTGATTTCGGTTACATCTCCACAACCAATAATGCCCCAACGAATCGTCATCGAACCTAACCCTCCGCTCTTGTAATGTTGGCACAATTCTCTAATGCTCGGCGAT
>CAISOI010000823.1 GCA_903886985.1 uncultured Chthonomonas sp. | reverse complement strand
TTGGTGTTGTTGTTCTATCCTGCGATATATTCACTGATTTACTATAAGAAGCTGGAGGCTGCGGGCGAATTGGAGAGTTCGTAACTGACGGGATAACCAAACCACAATAATAATGCCTCCCGAAACTTTTGTTTCGGGAGGCATTTGACTTGGGGACCAATCACCTATTTCCGGATACGCTTTCGGCGACGTAGGAAGCACATACCAGTCGCAGCGGAAGCGCCTGCGAACAGTGCGATCATTCCCGGCTCGGGAACAGTTGTTGTGGGGGCAAATTTAAGCGCATAAGGCAAGGACATGCCGGAAGCAAAGGTAGTTCGGGACCCATTAGGTGCGAATTTGTAGATATTTCCCGAATTCGAGTCGGTCTCGAAGAGGTTTCCACCGCTATCAAAGTCTAGAGTCGTTGGATAATCTATCCCGCTGGCGAATATGCTTACCGATCCACTAGGGGTGATTTTATTGATGATGTTTGCATTATTGTTAGCCAAGAACAGATTGCCACTGCTGTCGAACACAAGGCCTCTCGGACTGGAGAACCCTGATGCGAATGTGCTCTTGGTTCCACCCGGCGTGAACTTGTTAATACTATTGGTCACAAAATCTGATTCGTACAAGTTGCCGCTGGCATCAAAAGCTAAATCTGCCGGATTTAAACCGCTTGCGAAAACAGATAATGTACCGTCAGGAGCAACCATATTGATCTGACCCGAATTTACAGATCCAGTGCCTTGAATTGCTTCAAACAGATTGCCATTGCTGTCAAACACAAGACCAAGTGGGGAAGATAAACCAGAAGCAAAAGTAGACCGAACTCCACCGGGAGTGAATTTGAAGATACTTCCGGAGTTAACAGAATCAGAAACATATAGATTTCCGCTTGTATCAAACGTTAATCCACCAGGGTTAGTTATTCCTGTTGCGAAAGTGCTCTTGACCCCAGCAGGTGTGAACTTATAGATAGCGTGGTCGATCTGATCACTTACGAAAAGGTTCTGAGCCGAAGCTCCGTTACCGACAATTGCAATTAACACCGTTGAAATTCCAGAAATTACAGACAACTTTTTTAAAATGGTATTCATGTTCTCTCTCTCTTTGCACAATGTTTGCACAATAGGGGATGACAGCTATTGCTGCCTGAGGGATAGATTTAAACACGGGATAATCGATGCTAAGATCTCTCGGTGCTATGACTTCGATTGTTCAATACCATCATTAACTGCGCATTAATTCTTAATTTCGATCAAACATCATTTTATGACACGAGTGCGATGCCAGAAGAGTATATTGGGAGTGTGTGGAAGTAAAAGTAAATAGTAGGATTTTCGATTAGCTTCAGTATTAGATACCAAATTCGTCCCATGTTCTGAGTACGCTTCTGCGAACAGCCGGTTTGGGAGCCACGTTATTGGTCTGCATGTTGGGTTCCCTCGTGGTACTATTCTATCCGGCGCTCTATTCATTGATTTACAATAAGAAGCTGGAGGCTGCGGGCGAATTGGAGAGTTCGTAAATTGCTGGTAAGGGGGTGGTGGGATTAAGAGAATTGGTACGAAGTTTGGGATTTTGCTTATCTGCTCAATTCCAGTGGTGTTGGCGATTGCGTCACTCGTTCGTGCCAATTCATTCGTCCAACCACACCAAAGCAAATATTTCTTGTTAGCTGAAATACTGATGGGGCTTGCAGTTATTGTGTCTGCTACAAATTCGTACTTCTCCTTTATCCGTCCGCTCCTTTTCCGCCATCGGCCGGGTTATAAGCATGAGTCTGGTTGTCCCATGGTTGGGAGCTTCTTCAATATAGGAGCTACGTTGGTCGGATTCGGTTCAAAGCGATTGGCAATTGTCGGGCTGATTGCGATGGTGTTTGATACGGGTGGTCTGCCGTGGCTGGCATATGTTGTTATGAGATATCCGGGTACATTCAATTGAAGCGCGTAGGGCGCACGGCCGTGCGCCCGCTTGCCGGTTGTATGGATACTGATTATTACCAGAGCTGCACCATCACTTCCAGATTCCATTTTCGATGGATACGAGCTTACTCGTTAGTCCTTTGACTTTGCCGGTTTTCAGATTGACAATCTCCAGCGCCCCGCCCCGGTAGCCAGTTCGGCGATATCCGTCGATCCATTTCATTGGAGCAA
>CAISOI010000822.1 GCA_903886985.1 uncultured Chthonomonas sp. | reverse complement strand
GTCCCGGTTGAGTCCGGAGCCAGTTCGCAAAGTCCCGCAGCTCATTTTCTTCCAACTCGAAATGTTCCCCAACTATAGATCCCATTCCACCATGGCGGTTAGATGGCGCTGATACAGGAAGTGACCGTTTGATGGCAGCATCAAGCGCCAGACTATCTTCTACCAAGAGTGAATCAAAATCCTTGGCATAGGGAATTTGACCCTTACTAAGCCTCAAAACGGCAGCAATTCTTGAAGCACATTTGCTTACATTCTTGACCCAAGGATAGTACTCGTAGATATCATAATGCTCTTCCATTTCGTGTGGCTGGGCGGGCCACTGGCACCAGAGGCAGAGCCTGTAGGATGTTCCGACTTTTTCTGTAAGAGCTAAGTCTGATTTAGTTGAAGGGAGAAGCCGGAAGAGATTTGGGCAATCCGCTTTTGCACGCTTCCATTGAAGTGCGAACTGCCGCTGAAGGTACCTACCAACTTCTCGAAGGAATTCGAAAGACTCCTTCTGTCCCTCCGCAAGAGCGGTTACCTGCTCCAGAATTCTCTCATCCGTGGATGGGTGGAGACCATAGACAATCTTGCCGACAGGATATGATTTATTGCACTCTTCGCAGAACTCTTCAACGGAATTCGGATTTTGGTTAATGGATCGCAGATTGGAGATCACATGCTCAAGCCTTTTCCACGAGAATGCTCCGCTGCAATTTGGAGATAAACATGGAACTTCTATCTTCAGTTGGATGCCCTTATAGTCCTCGAGGATTGCATCAATTACATTTCGAATTTCCGAGAAAAGTGCGTAAGGAAAATACTGCCCCCACCCTGTCATCGTTAGAATTTGCTGACCGAAATCCGATGAGATTTCGATGCGTACGAAATTGCCATCTTGATGGAAGACGGCTCCGTTTCGCCAGTTGCATTCCTGATATACCTTCGTGTGAAGGTGAACAATGAGCCGACTCATGAGACCCGGAGGTATCAGACCAAATCGATAGATGAGTTTCGGAAGATATTCCGAATTTGCTGGCGCCTCTAAAGCTTTCTTTAGAGGAGAAGTTGGCAACAAGAACGGAATGAGAAAGGAGCGCCTTGGATCGGTTGGATTAATCAGCTCAAAACCTAATCCAAATCGGTACATTAGTTTCAAAAATGGATCGAAGTATTCTGGACCAAACGGACCGTATCCATCTGTACCTGTGCAGTTCCAAATACGGTTCAAATCAACATGATAAAGTCGACCACCCCGCTTTCCAACTTCTACGTCTCGCATTACGCGGCTGATCGCTTTGGTAATCCAATTTGGTTTTAGGATCACCCGCGTTCGGAGGTAGCTGTCTTCTTTGAACCAGAATATTTTGCCGAGATCGTGCCACCAGGTTTCAAGGAAGGTATCGAGGAGCGATGGGTCCACAGAATACGCTGTACAACGTGATTCGAGATCGTTCTGCGTGATCTCATGCCGTTCGTCCTTGATCAGTTCATTTTCGATGTCAATCCACTCTTGTCGCCACAGGTCATTTAGCCCGAAGACGTGCTGAGATTCGTTCTGGATAGCTGCCCATAAGTCGTCAATGCCGGCCTTGGTCATATTGTCAATATGGTGCAGGCGATCGCAGATCTCTATGCGGGCAGGTTCACTTCCTTTTGGACCATATTCCGTTTTGATGGCCTCGAAATCGAGTTGAGGCGGGTTTCGCGGTACTGCGTCTTTGTGGGTGGCAACCAATATCACTTTTGCGCCCGGGCAGTAGAGGGCTATGGAGTCGAGCCAATCGTGCACATGGATCGTCTCTGTCCCTTCCCGCGGATGCCACAGCACAAGATAGAGCGAGCGCGGTGTCATGAAAAAGCGGTGTGTGGCGTGATCGATCTCTTGCCCGCCAAAGTCCCATGCAGTGAGTTTTATTTGTCTGCCCAGAAATGCGGCTTGATCTGGATGGTCGAAGGGCGGCAGCGGTTTTATCTCTACACCAGGAGTAGCTCCTGAGATTAATGTCGGGTTCTCTCCTCGCAGGTTAGCTAACAAGCAGCTCTTGCCAACATTTCCCCATCCTACCAACACCAGTTTTGCCTCGAGCCGAGGCTGGGCTTCGGGTTGCCCACTCTGCTTATTACCTGTAACCTCTTGCAAATATCGGACAATGGCTTCAACACCTTGTTCACAGATTTCAGGAGGAGGGAAGGTTAATTTGTCTTCGTCAAAATATAGTGTAGTCAGATTTGTAAGATTTCCAAAGGTTTCGGGAAGGGCGGTCAATTGGTTTCCGAAGACGATAAGCTCGGTCAGATTTGTGAGATTTCCAATGATTTCGGGAAGGGCGGTTAATTGGTTTCCGAAGACGTAAAGCTCGGTCAGATTTGTGAGATTTCCAATGGTTTCGGGAACGACAGTCAATTGGTTTTAGTAGAGATTAAGCTCGGTCAGATTTGTGAGATTTCCAATGATTTCGGGAAGGGCAGTCAATTGGTTTCT
>CAISOI010000821.1 GCA_903886985.1 uncultured Chthonomonas sp. | reverse complement strand
CCATTGCCGAAGAAGAAGACATTTACCTGTTTAGTCTGCAGGAGCGATGTTCCGATGAGGTATTGGAGGAGCGCGCAGACCACTTGCCAGTTATCTTGGAAGTTCTTAAAGCCGATGCCTCCGATAGGGTTGAGCGATCTTCTGCCCTGGGGGAGCTGAAAACTCTAGTCAAAGATGAACAATTTGGAGTCAATCAGTCTGATCTTGAAAAGCTTGCTTTAGCAATAGATCGCTGTTTGGCTTCGGGGCTGAATCCAGAGTGTTACGCTCTGGAAGATCTTGTTTTTGATTTTATGTCACTCCTCTCACTGGCCGACAATGAAAAACTGATCGAACTAACTGAGGCGATGCGCGCGAACTCAGATCGGCTCAATATTCGTCGGCAGGGTTCTCCAAACTATCCTGAAGTTTCGTTGGCCGACGACGATAAGGCCCGGCTGGACAGTCTTCGTGAGTACACGGCAGACAAGAAAGTATTTTTATTTGCTGGACATCCCCGAGACGAGATAACCCAGAAGCTTGAAAAGGAATTTGGTTTTATGGAGGTCAACTGGTGCGGCGAATCCATGCTGACCGACACTGAGTCGTTAGAAGCGGAAGTATCAAAAGCAGATGTTGTGGTCTTTGCAATGAAATGTGTTAGGCGAGGGCTAGACACCATTTCCGATTTCGCTGCCAACTTAGGAAAGCCAATGATTATCCTTCCTGGCGACCTAACTGTTAGCCAATTTGTTGTCCACATTGATCGCAGCATATCATCCTCTTGAAGTTGATAAACTTGAGTGCGACGGGGCAGGAAATTGCAGCGACTTTGCTAAATATTAAGTAGTGTTATGGTTGCAGAAAACTGGTGTGAAACCGAACAATGAATTATCTGCCGAAACGAAAGTTTATGTCGAACTCAGAGTGGAGTACATTGTTAGGTCTGGGACTCACGGTACTGGGCTGTAGTCTGAAATGGAGTACCGCGCCACCGGACTCTCTTTCAAGTATCGGAGCATACTATCTCTCGAAAAAGGATCATACGCGCAACGCATTTGATCTTTCAGTTGGAAGAGTATCCGTAGGTTGGTTGATTGTCATTGCCGCGATCATAAGTGCCGCAATGTTGATGCTCGATGCCTACGGTCCCCATCGTATTGCTCAGCGGAACGCACATATTACAGGCGGGGTTGTTATTGTCGCCCTCTCTATCCTCTACTTTGCATTGCAATTTGGAGTTTTATTTGCGATATTGGGTGGAGCGTTGATAGTTTATGGTGGTTTGGATCGATACCGGCTTTCTTGACCGGATATGCTTGACTTTTAGATCGTCAAGGAGGACATAGAAATGAAGGCTGTAGTGATGGCAGGCGGCGAGGGGACCCGATTACGTCCTCTGACCTCAAATAGACCAAAACCACTATCACCCGTATTGAATAAACCTATCATGGAGCACATCATTGAGCTCCTGAAAAAGCATGGCATTACCGAAATCGTTGTGACTCTTCACTACCTCGCGGACGAAATCGAGGGTTACTTCGGAGATGGCTCGGAATGGGGTGTGAAAATGCACTATTCCGTCGAGGATTCACCTTTAGGTACTGCAGGTAGTGTTAAACAGGCTGAGCATCTATTACGTGATGACACCTTCGTAATCGTCTCGGGTGATGCACTAACCGATATCGACCTAACCAAGGCGATGGAGTATCACAAACAGAAGAACTCCCTCGCGACCATAGTTTTATCCCACGTTCCAAACCCACTTGAATTCGGAGTTGTCATAACCGATGACGAAGGCCGAATCAAGCGCTTCCTCGAGAAGCCGAGTTGGGGTGAAGTTTTCTCCGATACTGTTAATACCGGTATGTACATTCTGGAGCCATCCGTGTTTGATTACATGGAGCCACGCAGAAGTTATGACTGGAGCCAGCATATCTTCCCTGAAATTCTGAGTGAAGAAAAGGCACTGTTTGGTTACATCATGCCGGAATATTGGTGTGATATTGGCAACTTGAGCCAATATCGTGAAGCCCAATACACTGTTCTTGACGGCAATACAGGGGTTAACATTTACGGTAAAAACCGAAATGGACTCTATGTTGGAGATGGGGTGGAGATCGCGGCTG
>CAISOI010000820.1 GCA_903886985.1 uncultured Chthonomonas sp. | reverse complement strand
TCTCATCAGAGGTTATGAAAGGCGAGGATGTCAATAATCCTCTTTTGTGGTCCGAGATAGTTTTTGTCGATTCGCCTGTTAAAGTTTTTCCTGCGGCTCCTGATGCAAAAGTCTGCGCTAGGCTGTATTCTTCCAAACCACTCATTGATGGAGTTGTTGAAGAAGCTGTCTGGAGTTCGATCACATCCTTTATATTTGGCGATTCGAAGGTAGTCACCAACATCGTAACTTCAGCAATGATGATTGCTCGATCACGTCCAAAAGTGAATTTAAAAGTAGGACTTCGGCCCACACTTCCGACCGCAAAAGTAGTGCTACCGATTGTACCGAGAACGCCACAACCGGTGCCACCGCTGGTTTTCGCCACTTACCGATATGACTACCAAAACGACACTCATAAATCCGACGCACTTGCGGCGGTTAGATCTGCCGCCAATGGCGTCTTAATTCCTACGGCGCCTCTGGACGGAATTGGGCCTTGGATGACATACGACAGCATTGATTGGCACCGCAAGCAATTGGTCGAAATGCGGCGAGCCGGCATTAATGTTGTCTTACCAATCTATCGGGGCGACACGACGTCGAAGCAACGTTATGCCACACGGGGCTTGATGAATCTGATTTCAGCACTTAACATTCTTCACAATAATGACGTTGATTATCCGTTGGTGGGCCTCAATTTACAAACCGATACACTCGCAGAGGGCGGTAAGTTAGACCTCTCCACCGATACTGGTCGTGCGATTTTATATGCTGCAATACGAGACTACTACAAACTCCTCCCCTCTCGACTGCGTGCAACAGCTCTGCTTTCCAGCGCGAATGGTGGCGGCTCGGCTGCGATTGCATTTATTAACGGCAGCGACTCCCTGGTCAATGTTGACAATTCGTGGGTCGATTATTGCCGATCTCAATTCAAAGCAGACTTTGGACAGGACTTGATCATCTGTGGATCTGTCGATTTCAAGGGCAAGTCTACTTTAGATAGTTACGTAAATTTGATTGGCTCTCGCGGATTCCAAAAATCAGATGGTGGATGGATTCCTGCTGGATGTTTGGGACCAGGATTTGACACGACACTCACAAATCCAACAAAGGAAGGCCTCTTAGCCCGCAAAGACGGTGACACCTACCGATCAATGTGGAAACAAGCCATATCGCAGAATTTATCATGGGTGGTCATTGATAGCTGGAACAACAATGTGGATGGCACGGATATTGCTCCTTCCATGCAATTTGGTTTGGAGTACGTTGACCTGACGCGTGTGTTTACCAGAGGTCTGGCCCTGCAAACTCGACTACAGAAACCCGCCTACCCGGTGAGCAGTGATTTTCCAAGTGGAGTTCAGACCAGCAAATCGGTACAGGCGCACGTGAGAATAGTCAATTCCGGCCCGGTGGCGTGGACACCAGAAACACACAAATTTGAGGTGCAATGGATTAGCGAAAATGGTGCCCCTACCGGAATTGCCCTGATAACCCAGTTGGCGTCACTGGTCATTCCGGGCCAGGCGATTTCGGTTCCCTTTACCATAGCGGCACCGGCAGCAGCTGGAATATACGGTCTTTCCATCAAAGTTATCAGCAATGTTGTTAACAAGCAACAAGCTCAACCTGAGCCAGTTATTGTTGCGTCTGGCATCGAAGTACTTCCGAATGATACTAAGTTATCAAGTATAAAAATCCTTAGTCACGATTTACCAGGCGCATTGGAATCAGGCGGTGCTTACACTGTCAAAGCAATGGTTCGTAACGACAGTTCATCTGGTTGGAAGAAAAATGGCGGCAGAGTCAGTCTTCACCTTTGGAAAAGATTGGCTGGCGGATCATCGCCTGTAGATTTGGCGGATGCAAGCACGGATCTCACGGCTGACGTCGAACCGGGGCAATCTACATTAATCTCCATACCAATAACACTTTCTAATGTGTCGAGCCTCTTTGTGCCAGTATGGTCACCAGCCGAGACTTGGTATTACGATTGGAATTTGGAATACACTTCTGGCGAGTCAGGCAAAGAGAGTTCGGTCTCGAATGCAGAATCAATTCAGATCATTGACCAAGATTACGGAGTTAGATTTACTACGGATATCACCCCTCCACAATTGCCAGGTGAACGCAGAATTCCTGTGCGGATAGGAGTGAAAAATGTGGGTCCACAAACCTGGTTGAAGGAAAAGGTCAGAATTGGCTACCACTGGTACTACCTTGATGGAACCGAAGCTATTTGGCAGGACGAAACAACTCCAGTTCCTATCGATGTTGTTCCTGGTGGTGAGATTCAGGATATGTTGGCGTGGATCACTCCCCCGACAATGGATGGAACCTACTGGTTGGTTTGGGACGTTCGAGTAGGTGATACTTGGGCATCGTCTCTACCGGCGTCGCGTCCCTATGACACCGCCATTCATTCCGTGCAGGTTGTAAAGGGCAGACTTCAGTTCCTCGATATCTCAAAAGGCTTCAACATGAATGCCTTCGCAAGTTTAACGGATGTTAAACAGGGAAGTATGGATGGATTTGGCAGAGGATTGCCTAGTGAACTGGCTCCTCCATTCATCAATAGTGCGCTTACTCCGAGCACAATGTGGTTGCCATCTGTCGGAACTGGTCTTGATTCGACTCGCAAAATTAGTTTTAAATGGGGTTCCAAATCCGATTCTGATTACAACATGATACAGTGCAACGGTCAGAAAGTTCCTATCGGCGACGTTGGCAAACAAGACCCGTGTAAAGTCTTGCACATGCTGGCAACTTCTACTGGAAAAGAAAGAGTTGCAGCGTTTACCATCGTCTTCCAAGATGGTACTCAGCAGTTAACCAGCGTGGTCATTAACCCGTGGGATGCACCACCGGGCAATGGGCAGGAAGTAGGATACTATTTCCGGTATACGAGAACTAAAATCGGAGATGCACCGGATAAACCTGTAGCGCTATATCACTATTCTTTCAAAGTGACGGATGGCAAACGCATCGCAGCCATCATTATGCCTGATGCTCCAGATGTGAAAGTCGCCGCGATTACAATCGAGAAGTAAAACAAAAGGCAGCTCGTAAGAGCTGCCTTTTGGTATTTCTGTACAACTCATAAAGAGATCAAGTCTACTGGTGTCTTGTTTAGGATTTCCGACCCATTCCCCGTCACAAGGATGTCATGTTCTATTCGAACGCCACCCCAATCTGGAATATAGATACCAGGTTCGACAGTTATTATCATTCCTTCTTCAACGATCAATTTGCTTTTTGGACTAAATCCGGGTCCGTCATGAACCGCGCGACCCAAGCTGTGTCCCAATCCATGTCCAAAATAGTCGCCGTAACCGGCATCTTTAATCCTGTTGCGCGCGATAGAATCAATATCAATACCCTTAACCCCAGGTTTGACTCCTGCGATTGCATCCTCCAAAGCTCCCCGCACGACATTGTAGACGGCCACCTGTTTCTCAGTTGGTCCCCCCACAACCACCGTGCGGGTCATATCTGAACAATATCCACGATGTCTTGCCCCGAAATCAAGCGTGACAAAATCACCACTTTCTATTACCTTTTCGGATGCAAGCCCATGTGGTAATGCCGACCTGTATCCTGATGCAACGATGGTATCAAAAGCAATCTCGGCACCACCTTCTCGTCTAATATAGCCTTCAAGCTCAAGCATCACAGTTCGTTCTGTTACCCCGGGCTTGATGTAACTCAGAATATGAGAGAATGCACGATCGGCAATTACACACGCTTCTCTGGTTGCCTCAATTTCGGTAGCATCTTTTACAATCCTTAGACCGTCAATTAATTTTTCGGTTGGAACAAACTCGGTTCCCGAAGGTATCTTGGACGCATAGTCGGAATGTGCGGCAAATGATAGATTTACGGCTTCGAAACCAATCCTGGTTGCGTCGACCTTGCTCAATAGTCCAACAATTTCTCCTGGATCACTTGACGCCAATTTGCGAAGTGTCCAACCCGGACACTGTGTCTCCGCCTGCACCGTATATCTGCTATCCGTTGCGAAGATCGCATCTGTACTTGTCAAAATGATGTATGCACTGGAACCAGTAAACTCGCTTATCCACCCGATATTGGTTCGGTCAGTTATCAGTAGGGCTTGAAGACCCATTTCCGCAATAGACTTCCGTGCACGAGCAATCCTGAATTCACTATCAGGTAAAAAGGTCATCTGCGGCTCGCCTCGAGAATATTTTTGGCAGCATCCAAAGCCAGTAAATAACTATTTGTTCCAAATCCGACAATCTTACCACTTACTATCGGTGAGATCACTGAGTGTCGTCGCCATTCTTCTCGGGCATCCACGTTTGATATATGCACTTCAACCGTAGGAATTCTTACGGCAGCCAATGCGTCACGAATTGCATAGGAATAATGAGTATAGGCTCCGGGGTTAATAACAATGGCATCAGCCCACTTTATGGCTTCGTGAATGATGTCGATAATCTCGCCCTCGTTGTTCGATTGAAAGATACGTGCTTCCACATCAATTGCTTTGGCACGTTCTTTTATGCGCCGGTTCATTTCATCAAAGGTATCTTGACCATAGACATCTGGTTCGCGAACACCCAACAAGTTTATGTTTGGTCCATGTAGGACACATATCTTAATCACAAATATCTCCCTGTTTCGCTATTTGGACATTCTACACAGATTAACTAACAACAGCTTCCGGCATAACAGCAGAATCCACCAACATTATGGGTATGCCATCAGTAATCGGATAGCGTCTACCGCAGACAGTACAGACGATCCACTCCCCTTCCTGCGTTACGGCGGGCCGATCTTCGCACGCAGGGCATGCGAGAATGGCCATTAATTTTGCATCTAACATAATCTTTCTCCCAGACGAACCAGTTTGACAATCTATTTTGTAATCCGGTTCGCAACTACTCTTTCATAATGATAGCGCGTTTCCGCAGCAGTTCGCACCCAATCAAAATCTTTGGAACGCAATAATCCCGCATTCGCCCACTCAAGACGCTGTTTTGGGTTCTTGATAAGTTCGACAAATGCCTTTGCCCACGGTGATGAGTCAATGGTTGGCAAGACCAGTGCACCTGAACCAGCAATTTCCGGCATACACGGTGCATTGCTCACAATTACCGGAGTACCACAAGCCATCGCCTCGACTGGCGGTAAACCAAAACCTTCATATAACGAAGGGTATGCCACCAGATCAGCGCCAGAATAGAGAGCTGGCAAGTCCTCGTCTGGTACGTAATCCGTAAGTATTAATCGGTCACTAATGCCAAATTGTGATGCCATCTTTAAGAGGTTGTCGTAACCCCAACCCTTTTTACCGGTTAGAACCAACATATGTGGAATATTGGAAGACTTGACCGCTTTTGCAAAAGCCTCAATCAACAAAGGCAAGTTCTTGCGGGGCTGAAGCACGCTCACCGACAGAATATAAGGTTTGTCGATTTTGTATTTTTCTCTGGCAATAGTTAAGGCAACAAGCTTATCTACTGGAGCATACTCGATACCGGCAGCCAGATGAATTGCCACCACTTTTGTCTCAGGCAATCTATATACTCGAAGGATATCTTTCCTCGAACTAAAGGAGTCCGTAATAACCAGATCCGCCCGGCGCATTGCACCCGGAACAGTCAAGTTTAGAAGTATGCGGTGTTTTCTTGGAAACCACTCAGGAAAGAGTCGGAAAGATATGTCGTGGACAGTCGTGACCAGTGGGCAGTGAGTTCTCAACGGTGTAGTGTATTGCGTATGAGCAATATCCACATTGTCCATACGGAGAGCTTTTGGGAAAGCAGAAATAGTCCACAATCTGTCGCTGCTGGCGGGGATAACTCGATATGTCAAATATTGTGATTCTGGAAGAATGCTCGAATCTATTGGCACGCGCGAATAG
>CAISOI010000819.1 GCA_903886985.1 uncultured Chthonomonas sp. | reverse complement strand
TTAAGCCGTCGAACAACTTGCTCTGGCTCACTCAAAGATCTCGATCTCACTAGGTCAGAACTAATTCGCCTGTAAAGTGTGCTAATCTCTTGAAGTTCGGAATTTTGGAGTGTAGTCAAACCGTTTTTCGATTCCAGACGATCCAGTAGTGACTCCAATCGCTGCCAATCTGGCAACCTCTCTTGCACGAAGGTGGAATCGGGTTGTGGCACTAGAGAAGGAACCATATGAGTAGATTTATTCAAATCGTAACTCCAGAAAACATCGAGATTGAGTATGAACTTGCCGGAATAGGAAGCCGATTCACTGCTGCGCTCATTGACCACCTGCTGATTCTACTCGCAATTCTACTAATATGGTCCGTAGGATATACCGCCGTCCTTTTGCAAATGTCGGCGAACGTTTTTGGGGACGCACCGCTCTGGACACAGGCAGTACTCACCATCTTGAGTTTTATCACCACAGTTACATATCCCATTGTATTTGAATTGCGCGGGAACGGGCAAACTCCGGGGAAGAAGATATCGGGTCTCAGAGTCATCCGAGATGGCGGTTACCCAATTGATCTTCAATCATCCATCGTGCGAAACATAGTTCGTATTGCCGACATAATGCCGGGTGCTTACGGAGTCGGGCTCATATCGTTGTTCTTCAATTCTCAAAATAAGCGGCTGGGAGACATAGCTGCCGGCACAGTCGTCATAAAGGATCGGGCGTCCGGCGATGTTCTGACCACCTTTGTCCAACCGAATAATCCTGCGGCAGAGACGTATCTCTCTTACATTCAGTCCCTGGATGGAATCACCCAATCTCAATTTGACTTAATCCGTAAGTTCTTGGCTCGATTACCCATGATGGACATTGAAGATGCTGCGATTTTGGCCCAGAATATCTGTTTTCCAATTCTCCCACTTGTAGGAATACGCTTTCAGGTTTCACATCCGCACCATTATATCGATATACTTCAAGCAATCATGCTCAAGCAATCAATGCTTGAACAGTCCGTCGATCAGGCGGAACCCATCGTCGACTAAGGTTGCCTTCTCCTGAGCTAATCGCTCGTCAAATGGCATAGTATTACGTTTGCGAGCACCATCTGAGTCATACATCAGATACGGAACTGCAACCGCCTTATGCCCACGCGTTTTGACCGGAGTTGCATGGTCTGGAACGATGAGCATTCTGTAATGGTCCAATTTCTTCATTCCATCAATAAGCGTCCCGACCACCAACTTATCTATTCGTTCTATTGCTTCAATTTTCCGGTCGATGTTGCCTTCATGTCCTGCTTCATCCGGAGATTCCACATGGACCCACGCAAAATCAAGTTTTTTGAGGTAGTCGAGGGCATACATAGCTTTTGCCCTATAGTCGGTATCGTAATATCCCGTGGCTCCGGGCACATCCACGACTTCCAGTCCAGTCAGACGCCCGAGGCCCTTTATGACATCCACGCTCGCAAATACAGCCCCAGTACGCTCGTGTCGGCTGAAGAACGAAGGTAACTGCGGAGATCTGCCCTGTCCCCATGGCCAAAGCATGTTCGCAGGTGGCAATCCTTCGCCGATTCGCTCCTTATTATATGGAAGGTCATTAAGCATCTCATAACTATCCCATATGAACTGTCGCAGACGATTTTCACTCTCACCAACCGGAAGAATTTCTTCCAGCTTGGCGCCCATATTCTCGTGAGGCGCATTAGTTTTGAGTTCCATCGGACCGTTGTTCCAGAGCAAGATATGGCGATATTGGACACCGACAAATAGTTTTCGAGCTCGTCCACAAAGCTTGCTTGCCAGTTCGATGATCGGTCGTGCGTTTTCAGTAGAGATATGCCCGGCGCTGTAATCAGTTAGAAAAGTTCCATCGGTACTAATAATGGAACAACGAAATGCGACATCTTTTGGGTCCATTGGGATGCGCATTGCAGCCGCTTCGACAGGACCGCGACCAGTATAGTACTTGAGAGGATCATATCCTAGCAGGGACATGTTGGCTGCGTCGCTTCCCGGATACATTCCAGGCGGAGTTACATTTACCAGCCCGACAGAGCCATCTTCTGCAAGAGTGTCCATGTTCGGAGTTCGTGCAGCTTCCATGGGCGTTTTGCCATCTAGTTCAGGAAGCGGATCATCCGCCATTCCGTCGGGTACGATTAAGATATATTTCAAGGGTCTATACCACTCTTTCCATAACTGCCAAATGCATCGTTGATTATTTTCAATCGCTGAAACTATTATGACAGTCTCAACCGAACAAATTGAGTTTGACCCTATTCAGGTGGAAGTTTGGAGACATCTTTTCGCCTCTGTTGCAGAAGAAATGGGCTCTGTTTTAGAACGTACCGCGCATTCGCCCAATATCAAAGAACGTCGCGACCATTCATGTGCTATCTTTGATCGCGACGGAAAGCTCATTTCTCAAGCTGCACATATCCCGGTCCATTTGGGCGCAATGCCCCTAATGATGCAAAATCTCCGGTCATCCATTACGTGGAAGCCGGGCACAATGTGGATCTGCAATGATCCACAACATGGTGGAACTCACCTTCCCGATTTCACATTGGTTCAGGCGGTGTTTTTGCCTGATACGCCCCGCGAAATCATCGGATTTGTCGCAAACCGTGCACACCACGCTGATATCGGAGGATTGTCGCCGGGATCCTTGCCTCTCAGCACAGAACTATTTCATGAGGGTCTCATAATTCCCCCCTTGCCGATAGTCAAAGGGGGCAAAGTTGACCCGCATATCGTGGCGCTAATTTGTGCAAATTCTCGAACTCCAGATGAGCGACGTGGAGACCTACTGGCTCAGATTTCTTCCAACAAGATTGGCACAACTAGGCTCACTGAATTGGCTCTCAAATATGGTCTGGAGACGGTCTACTACCGTATCGCAGAGGCGAATCGATATGCTCGGCTGAGGATTAAATCCACTCTTCAGAGAATTGACGGCTGTTTTGAGTATGACGACGTCATGGAGAGCGACGGAGTTGGCGGCATTGATATTCCTCTTAAGGTAAGACTAGACCTTTCAGATGGCCGCGCGCGCTTCGATTTTACTGGAACTTCGGCGCAAGTTCGAGGTTCTATCAACTGCACCGAGGCAGTTACCCGATCCGCTTGTTACTATGCCATTCGTTGCCTAGTGGGCGAAGATATACCTATGAATGATGGAACCTTTGCCGACATTGAGGTCATCACTCCTCCGAATTCCCTAGTGAATTCTGGCCTCAATGCTGCCGTAGCGGCAGGAAATGTAGAGACATCCCAGAGAATCGTTGACGTAGTTTTTGGCGCACTTTCAAAGGCATATCCCGGCCGCATTCCCGCCGCATCGCAAGGCACAATGAACAACCTTCTCATTGGTGGATACGACCCGTACCGTCGCCAACAGTTTGCTTATTACGAGACGATAGCCGGTGGCTCGGGAGCCTCCGCGGAATTATTTGGAGCGACGGCGGTGCAAGTACACATGACTAACACTCGCAATACACCGATCGAAGTCATTGAAATGCACTATCCGCTTAGGGTTCGGAGTTATCACATCCGGCGTGAGAGCGGTGGTATCGGAGTTCACAATGGTGGTGACGGCATTGTGCGCGAATTGGAATTGCTCTCAGATTGCCATGTAACCGTCATTTCCGAACGGCGGGCTCTCCAACCCTATGGGTTGGACGGAGGCGAATCCGGCAAACCCGGTGTAAACGAAACAACTGTGGACGGGGCCATTATTGAACGTCCTGCAAAGTTTACGAAAACGCTGAAGTCTGGCAGCATAGTAACCATTAAGACCCCTGGCGGAGGCGGATTCGGTCGTGCCACTCAGGAATCCGTTTAATGAAAGCTGTTGTCACCAATACTTTCACCACCCTTAAACAAGTATCCCAAGAATACGCGAGGCATGATTGCGGCATTCTAGCTGCTGCAGTATCATTCTATGTGCTAATCGCTGCCGTTCCATTCCTATCTCTTGCAATTGCTGTCATCGGAATAATCTACGGAAGTGACAAAGCCGCAATATTGCACATAAAGCTGGTCTTGCAGGACAATCTCCCGGCGAGTGGCAAGACCATTCTCGATACGCTCTCACAAACGGATTACAGCAGGCAAACACTCTCGGTGTTTGGCGTTGTTGGTATTATCGCGAGCGGCACAGTAATATTCAAGTTGCTGGAAGTCGGTTTTAACAGAATCTGGCGCATTAACAAGCGCCGAAACTGGGTTCAACGACAGATTATGGCATTCAGTACCACATGTCTTGCCATAGTCATAGTAGGTTCAAACGGGATCATCACTTCGATCCTCGCCTATCTTGAAGCGATTCATCAGTCGGCGGATTCCGTCACGGCAATCCAAATACCAATCTTTTGGGACTACTTAGGTCACGTTGTAACTTTGCTGCTGGCGGCTCTACTATTCGCACTTCTGTACCTTATGATTCCAAATCGAAAGATCTCAGCAAAGGATGCATTATTTGGAGGATTATTATCCGGTGTAGCATGGGAAACAGCAAAGTATGTGTTCTCTTACTATTTTGCCCATATCGGGCAATATAACCGCGTTTATGGATCATTGGGTGGGCTGATAATTCTGGTCATATGGACCTACTATTCCGTGATTATTCTCTTCATGGGAGCCGAGGTCACAAGATTGCACGAAACACGCAGACGGGGCAAACTACTTCATATCAAGACTGATCCAGAAACTTTGGATACTGGGACCCTTTCAAGTTAGTCTAATTTCATAAACCTGATGGTTCTGAAATTTTGAGATAGGGTATTTGAGTGCAATGAACGAAATACAACTCAATCTTAACGAGTTACAATCGACGTGAAGGACAACCATATGCAGCTTCGAACCACTTTTTATGCATTTATTGCGTTACTTGCAGCCATACCCTCTCAATCCCAAATACGAGGTCTGGATATATACTTCATCGATACTGAGGGTGGACAATCCACGCTCATTGTCACACCTGCGAAGGAGTCGATCCTAATCGACTCTGGCAATCCGGGGACACGAGACGCTGGTCGAATTCACGAAGTTGCGACGAAGTTCGCGGGGCTTACTCAGATCGATAATTTGATTTCGACCCATTGGCACAACGATCACTATGGTGGCGTCGGTGAACTGGCGAAATTGATGCCGGTAAAGCAATTTTTTGACCACGGAATTCCAGCAAAGAGCATTGATGATCCCACCAATTTCCCGACTCTCATCGCAGCTTACAATGAAGCGTCTCATGGGAAATCGACCACTCTTAAAGCGGGTAGTCTACTCCCGCTCAGTCAGAGAAAAGGTGCCGCACCTGTTGAAATCTTGACACTTGTTGGAATGCAGACGACAGTGCCGGACAAAGTAGGTTCTCCTCATAATCCATATGCCACGGAATTCAAGTCGCAGCCAATAGATGGCAGCGACAACGCAAACAGTCTCGGCTTTGTATTACGGTTCGGAAATTGGCAATTTCTCGATCTTGGTGACCTAACGTGGAATATTGAAGAGAAGATTGTTGATCCTACCAACAAGATTGGCAAGATTGATGTCTATCTAACTACCCACCATGGATTGGAAGTTAGCAACAACCCTGTGCTATTAAAAAG